>JBEBGW010000274.1:0-5966 GCA_040081025.1 Pyrinomonadaceae bacterium
GCGCAAAGAATTTCCGTCGCTCGTTGTCCAGCGAATGACCGGTCTTCTCGAGAAACAGAGCCTTCCCGGGCGTCATCGTCATCAGCGGTGCGGTGTTCTTCGTGGCAGGGCAGATGTCATTGAACGCAACTGTATCCTCTGTCCCGCACGCAAGCAGCATCGGTTTCTGATTCGACATATACAGCGGCTGATTCGTCGCCGGGTTGATCGTCTGGTGGCTGAAGAGAAGCTGTTCGCCGCCGAGACGCCAGTGCCACGATAAGAAGTTCGCGTCATATGTTTCCTGCCGGTCGAGCCGGGCCGAGGCGACGGCGGATTTCTTGCACGGATAAAAATCGCTCGTCCATGTGTCTGACTGCGCCATAGGGATCACGAGCGGCAGGATAGCCTTGTCCCAGCTTGCGAAGAACGCGGCACGGTCGCCGATACGCGGATCGATGTTCGCCCGGTCGGCACCTTCATACGCCGAACGCGGGCCAAAATGCTTGAGCGGATCGGAACCCGCACCAAGTGATTGCCAGATCGAGGCAGGCGACCAGACGATATATTTCGGGAACCCAAAACCCGGTCGGCGTCCGAGTCTAAACGTCATATTGCCGCCAAGGCTTCCGCCCATCACTGCCTTGAAATTCGCTTTCATCGGCGTTTTCTGGTCGAGCGTCTCGGTGAACCGAACTACGAATGTTTCGATGAAGTCGAGAACCGGTGTCTTTCCGCTGGCGCGAAAGTCGGGAATCGGAAGCGTCACGACTTGTCCCAGATCTGTAAGCGGCGAGACGGCGTCGAAATCCAGATTATCTGCGTAACCCGAGGTCGGCAGATCCAGGCTGATCATTACCAGGTTTTTCCCGCCGCTCGCGGGATACGCGATCTTGGATTGAGCGATAACGTAACGCGTTCGAACCTTTACCGTTTTCGCCCCCGCGGCGCCGGGAGCTTCGACCATTACGTCGAGGTCGTACTGCGGAAAGTCGCTCGATGGCACATTCACAGGCCGATGCGGCTGATCGTCTTCGCCCGAGACCGCTATCCATCCGAGTGCGGTGCGTTCGGTCGCCTTTCGCGTCTTTTCGGAATCGGTTTCCGCTCGCTGACCCGTTCGGAGAAAATTGGCTACGCGGTATGCTCGGTCGAGAGCCGAATGGCATCCCTCTAAAACCGCTGGTTCAGTAAGAGGCGCGGGCCGTCCGGCTATCAGTGACTGACAGAAGGGCTCATTCGGGTCGGCTGTCTGGAAATCTTCGAAAGCCCGACGCCCGGTCACGGCAAGATCAGCGAATGCCTTCCCCAAGACCTGATCTCCGCTAGCGAACTGATACGCCGCGAGCCGCAGACTCTCTAGCGGCCTCATATCGGCTGCAGCCGCCCTGAGATCGGATCGAAGGCGCCCTTCGTTCGCACCGATATTGCGAGCAGCAGGCACGTTAAAAATGCTTCCAGCCGGATTGGTCGAGTCGAGCAGGACCAGTGGAACTTTGGGTGCGAAATATTGCGCAGGCAGCACGCCCTTTCGCGAGCCTTGCGAGAAGTCGTCGGGGTTGTCACATGTCTCAGGGCAACCTTCTCCCGGATTGGAGCACGAATTGAACTGCACCGTCGAAAAGTTGGTCGCTATAGTCGATCCGCCGATAGCCTGAGGCGGAGCCGTGCCGATCACGGCGAGGGCCGCGTGGATCTCGTTAATGACAGCCGTTGCCAGGGCGACCAGATCGACGCCCGCCTTACAATGTTCGAAGATCGGGCCCTGGATGAGCCCGTTGTTTCCGCCCGCATGCATCGTGCAATGAACGTGTTTCGTGTGCCGTATGGCGTGGCTCGAACAGTCGAAACAATCTTTGGGAATTATTTGCTTGAGGCTCGTCTCGAAATTTACCGGGTCGCCGCGATTCGCCTGGGCCTTGAGCGAATTAAAGCCTGATTGCCGAGCCGCACGCGAACAGGTATTACCCGCAACGCACGCGATGTTGTCACGAACCTGCAATCCGTTCGTGTTCAGAAGTCCGGACTCGTTCTTATTCACACCGCGAGCCTGAAGGTCCTGCTGCGTCTCGTATTTTTCAAGAATGCAGCTCTCGTATTTTTGCAGCGTGCGCTGGAGAGCAGCGACGATCTGCGGATTCGGACTTCCGGCGGGAGTAGATGTCGGAGGCGCCTGCGAGCCCGGCGCATTCGCCTTAAGAGCAAACAGGGCTCGCGTGATGTCGTCACTCTCCTCGGCCCGCGAATCCATACCATGTATGAACAGAAGTATTTCCGAGTTGGGCAATATCGCTGGCAGCGGTTCCGGCTGCAGGATCCAATCCTTTCCACGGTTAGGATCCGCTGGAACGGTCGATGGCGGAGGTGTTGTTACCGGCGTTCTCGGTGGGGGCTGACCAGTGATCGGGACCGGTCCAGGAGTCGGTTCGAGTTGCGGTGTGTACGGTGGAACATTTCCAACGATCACGCCACCTGTCGGGGGCACAGTTGCCGGCGGTCCTGACGGAGGAGCCGGGTTGGCGACCGGTCCAGCGGCCGCCGTCTCAACAACAATGTTATAGGCCGCCCCGCGTCCGATCGGCTGACCGTTCACGTTCGCGATGAACCATCGACTCGCGGCCGTGCTGTATTCCGCTTTTGCCTCGTTCGGATTGAGATTGGGAGGCGTCCGGGCCTCGGGCGCGTGATTTTGCAAGATCTGAACTTTTGCCGCCGGATTCCCGTTCAGTGCCGGGTTATCGATGTATGTTCCTTCCGCACCGATATTCTCCTTGGTGACGACGTGAAGAAATTGGCTCGGCCCCGGACGCAGGAAAAACCTGACCTTGTATTTCGCCCCGAGCGGCATCACCTGGTGGTTGGAATTGAACAGATTCCATTTGCCTGAGTAATACCATGCCCCAAGCGGATGCGGATTCAGAAGGGCCGTATCGCCGACCGGCGTTGCGACAATGATCGCAAGCGGATTCCCGGTGAGTCCCGGAAGGTCGATCGAGGTTTTGGAGGAAACTGTGTTTGCGGCTGTTGCAGTGACGGTAAGTTCCTGACCACGGACGTTCGCGACGAAGGCAATAACTAACAACACACAGACGACTGACGATGATCTCACTTGATCCTCCCTCCGCAAAAGGAAACGTCTGTCTGTGTCGCCCAAAATTAGGCGTTTGGCGGGCAAGCGTTTGAACGCGGTGATCCTATACCCATTACGCGGTAAACACAAAAGAACAGGCTCAAGGTATTTAGTTCAACCGCGAACGAACAAGAGGGACCCTCTCGATCGAGGGATGCGTTCTGTGGCCAATGGCGGGATGTTTTGTCATCAACTTGTAGAGAGTCGAAGTCACTACTTTGCAAGACGCTGCAGCGCCGCGCGAAGCAGTTTCTGAACGCTCGGTTCGATGCCGTCCTGACGGGCCTGCTGAAGGGCTTTCTCGGCTGCGTTTTTCTGATACCCAAGGTTGACCAGGGCCGAAAGAGCGTCATCAAAGACGTTGTCCTCGTCGAGCGACGCTGCCGATGCCATCGAGGTCCCTGACGACACTCCCGACGCCAGATCGTTGATCTTGTCTCGCAGTTCGACGACCAGCCGCTCGGCTGTCTTACGTCCGACGCCCGGTATCGCCGTGAGCTTAGCAAGATTCTCGGTGCGGATCGCTGCCACGATCTCGTCGGCGTTCATGCCGGACAGCATCGCGATCCCCGATTTCGGCCCGATGCCCTGGACCGAGATCAGCTTCAGATAGATGTCGCGCTCGCGAATCGTCCTGAATCCGAATAGCTGGATCGCATCCTCGCGGACGCTGGTATAGATGCGCAACTGCACATCCGACCCAACCTCCCCTAGTTCATAGAACGTCGATAACGGTATCGACACGTCATACCCAACGCCGCCGACATCGACGATCACCGAATTTGCATGTTTCTCTAGAAGCTTGCCGGAAAGAAATGCGATCATCGTTTCACCCGTGAAACGACAATTGTAATCCGAGATGATGCCAAAGAGCAAAAGCGGAGCAACACTGCGTTAAATCGCCGCCGCGATCCGAGACTAGCGATGCTGGAGCGCACATTCCGTCCCTCGACTCAAAAAATGCGATGCTAGGTGCGCAAATCGGTTGGCATCGTTTCTGACCACTTCGACAAGATCGGCGTTTACGACCTCTCTGGGCAGGTCCGGAGTCGCCGTCAATTTGACGTAATTCGTGGTTATCGCGATGGTGGTGCGGATCGGAGATCTCGCTAGTGTTGCAATGTTCGCAGACAGCGTGGACGTGACCCGATTCGTCGACCTCTCGATGTTCTTCAGCGTTGCCCGGAGCCCCGACGTTAGCTCGGTTGGTCCGATCAACTCTTTTCTGCTTCTGAATGCGCGAAAAAGCTTTTCGTCTAACTCGAAAAGCGATATCATAGGGCTACGGAACAGTCTGGCGATCGTCGGTTTGCAACCTGCTTGAAACCGAAATCATCAGATAGACGTATAGAAATCAAGAGGTGAAGTAATGTCCTACCTGTCAATTTTCAAGCGAATCATCCCATTTTTCCTGACGTTTGCCGCCGGCCTGTTGATCGCAAGCATATTCATACCGATCGGCAAGCCCAATTTCCAACGCCCCGATCGCGGTGGAAAAGGGCGTCATCACAGGGAACTTAGAAAGGAAAATGAAAACCTTCGCCGCGAAAATGACCGGATGCGGCAGGAACTAGAAGCTATGCGCCAAGAGATCGACGCAGCAAAGTTTAGCAATTTGGACTTTGCTGTACCCTACGTCCGTGTCGAGGCTCCAGTGCCGCCTCCGCCTCCGGCGCGAGTCGTAAGATAGAATTGTCGAGCCGTTGTTTTCTCCTTAAGGCCACAGGTTAACGCACGTTGTGTTAATCTGTGGTTTCTTGATTTCAGATGGACGAACAATCAGCGCGAAAACTTATTATCGAGGTCGGCAAGCTCTTGTATGAGCGTAGTTACGTCGTCGCGTCGGACGGGAACGTCAGCATTCGGCTGGACGAAAATACTGTTCTCGCGACGCCGACGATGACGTGCAAGGGCCGTATGACCGAGGATAGTCTTGCCCTGACCGACATGGACGGCAAGCCGCTTACCGACAAGAAAGCCTCGTCCGAGTTGGCAATGCATCTGCTGATCTACAAGATGCGGCCCGATGTCAGGGCGGTTTGCCACGCGCATCCGCCGCACGGGACGGCCTTTGCAGTCGCCGGACTTGCGATCGATAAGCCGATCCTGTCCGAGGTTATCCTTACCCTCGGCTGCGTGCCTCTCACCGACTATGGAACGCCTTCGACTGATGAACTGACCGAGGGGATGAAGCCGTACGTGGCACATCACAACGCCCTGCTGATGGCGAATCACGGAGCGGTGGCCTATGGCGACGACCTTTGGCAAGCATTCGACCGGCTCGAAACACTCGAACACACGGCAAAGATCGCGATCCTCGCAAAAGCCCTCGGAGGAGCCAATGATCTGCCCGAGGACGCAATAGAAAAGCTCATAAACATCCGCGAAAAGGCCGGTTATCTAAAATCCAACGCCCGCTGCCAGGCCTGCGGATATCTCCACGAAGCAAACATCTCGTGCGACCTCGACGTCGATTATCCTTCGTCAAACCGCAGCAACGGCCAGAAGATCTCGTTTACAAGGGAAGAGTTGATAGACCTTTTGGTCCAGGCCCAATCTATCAAGAACTAGATCCGCCACACATATCGACAGGCGAATATGTCGTCGAGGCCGGGGTTTGCACTTTCGCCACAGGCAGTTCAAAATTACCTCAGCAATCTCATCCAGATTTAGGAGCATATAGCTAAATGCAGGAAGCATTAGGAATGGTCGAGACCAAGGGTCTCGTTGCGATGATCGAAGCTGCCGACGCCATGGTCAAGGCCGCCAACGTCCAGCTAGTCGGGTACGAAAAGATCGGAGCCGGGTTCGTCACGGCGATCGTCCGCGGAGATGTAGCGGCCGTGAAAGCAGCTAC
>JBEBGW010000275.1:0-5949 GCA_040081025.1 Pyrinomonadaceae bacterium
CCGGACGATCCGCGAATGCAGCAGGTAACTATCAGGCGGATCTTAAGCCACTCCAGCGGATTGGCTCATGTGCGACCCGAGGGCTCGTCCACAATTCCGTTCGTGTTCGATCCCGGAGAAAAGTTTGGTTATTCGACCGAGGGCCTAATGATGCTCTCAAAGGCGGTGGAAAAGATAACGGGAAAAAAGACCGAGACGGTTATGAACGAGGCGGTCCTCGCACCGCTAAAGATGAACGACAGCAGTTTCGTCTGGCTCGATAAATACGAAAAGTCGGCGGTCTCGAACCATGATTCATTCGGCCAGCCGGCAGGAGAAAGGTACAAACATAAGCGGGGGCTCGCTTGCTGCAGCATGCTTACCACCGCCGCCGACTACGCAGCGTTCGTGATAGCCGCGATGGACGGCAAACTGCTGAAGCGAAGCACGTGGACGGAAATGGTGAAACCGCAGATCCTACTCGGCGAGAAGACGCCGCAGCTTTCCTGGGGCCTCGGCTGGGGGATCGAGAAGACACAAGCAGACGAATATCTTTGGCATTGGGGAGACAACGGGATCAGCAAATCCTACGTCGGCGCTTCTTTACGGCGAAAGGATGCGGTCGTATTCTTCGCGAACAGCGACAACGGGCTTTCCTTCGCGAAAGAGATCCTTGACCTTACCGTCAGCGGCGAGCACCAGAGCCTGGCTTGGCTGAATTACGACAGATACGATTCGACAGGGGGGCGATTGTTTGACGCTATCATTTCAAACGGCGCCCATGCTGCGTTAAAAGAGCATCTTATTGGCCGTGCAAAGGATCCCGGAATCGCTCTGGATGAGTCGCAGATGAACGTAATGGGCTATAAGTTCTTACAGAGTAAACGGCTCGACGACGCGATCTCGATCTTCGCGCAAAATACTATCGATCATCCGAATTCCGCCAACACCTGGGATAGTCTCGCGGAAGCCCATATGCAGAAGGGTGACACCGCACTCGCCATTAAGTACTACGAAAAATCTCTGCAGCTCGATCCTAAGAACGAGAACGCCGTCGCGATGCTAAAGAAACTAAAGTCCGAAAAATAGCGTCTCTTTGTAAACTCCGGTTTCCGGTGCTTCTTCGCGAAGCGGTGGGAACCCGAACCGGAATACAATAAGATGTTTCTGCCCCTGATGCTTTTATGCCGGAAACGAATGATTTCTTTAACGACGGGTTCGGGTGGAAATGCAGGCATTGTTCTCGCGAGCTTGAAGCCGAGCAGTCCGGGCATTCGCGGTTCTTCCTTGAGGGCGAGGCCGAGTCGAAGAACCCGGATCTGGCGAACTCTGCACTCGCCAAATGGGCGGATCCTGCCCGGACGACTCTTACGTGTCCTCGCTGCGGCGTTACGGAACTCGTCGAAAAGGCTTGAGCCGCGGAAGAATTTAAACGCTGAGATCGCAAAGACCGCAGAGCTGTTATTTAGCTTTTTGCTCAGCGGCCTCGGGGTGGCTGGCAGCGGCTCAGTTTCAATTTTCTGGCTTGCCTTTGTTTTAGCTTAGCCACGTCCCTTTAGGGCGTGGGCGGATCTGCGTCGTATTTTCTTAGGGCGTTTCAACGCCCTTACCAATGATAAAGCCCGTTATACGTTGGATTTTCAAAATGATCCACTACCGGTGTTTAATATGTGTTGCAACACATATTGTTTTGTGCTAGGGTCTATTTCGTGGGCGAAATTCTTAAAAGAAGGATCAAGCAGACGGCCGATTTCAAAAGCCCTATCGATGAGGCGTTTTTAAATTTGTTGGTGGCGGCTGATCACGCGCAGACTCAGATCGACAGGGTTTGCATGGAATTCGACATTACGCGCGGTCAATATAACGTTTTGCGGATCTTGCGCGGAGCCGGCAAGGAAGGGCATCCGCGCTACGAGATCGCGGCAAGAATGGTTGAAAAGGCACCGGATGTTACGCGTCTCATTGATCGGCTCGAAAAGGAGGGCCTCGTGGTGCGAGAGCGCGCAGCAGACGACAAGCGGTATTCGATCACGCGGATCTCGCAAAAAGGCTTAAGACTGCTCGATAAGGTCGAACCGAAGCTTGATGAAGCGAGACGTATTATGTCAAAGAAACTGAGTTTGCCGGAGTGGATCGCCCTATCGGATCTTTGCGAAAAAGTTTACGACGAGCAGAACTAAAATTTTTTAACCAGATACGTGTTGTAACACGTAAGTAAAAAAGGAGATCAAATGGAAAAAAAGACAATAGTGGTGATCGGAGCAACAGGCTCACAAGGTAAGGGTGTTGTGAATGCCCTTGTAAATGAAAGCTCTTTCAATGTAAGAGCGGTAACTCGTGATCCGGAAAAGTATTCGGGCAAAGCGGGCGAGGCGGTATATGCGGATCTAAACGATTTGGAATCTTTGAAAGCGGCTTTTAAAGATGCTTACGGCATATTTGCGGTGACCAACGTTTGGGAAGGCGCGGACGAAATTGCTCAGGGCAAAAACGCCGTTGAAGCGGCAAAGGCAGCGGGAGTGCAGCATTTCATCTGGTCAACACTCCCCGATGTTGAGTCTATAAGTAATGGCGAGATCGAAGTTGCTCATTTTACCGACAAAGCCAAGGTCGATGATCTGGTGAAAAATGCAGGGTTTAGATATTCGACATTCGTTCAAGCACCGTTCTATTACCAGAATCTCGCTGGAGCGATCGCACCGCAGCCAAAAGAAGACGGCACTATCGGCTGGACGCTGCCGATCGACCCGACAAAGAAAGTGATCCACATGTCGGACATCAATGATCTGGGGAAAGTAGTTGCGGGTGCATTTTCGCAGCCCGAAAAAGTCGGAAAAGGCGATCACCTTTCACTGGCGACGGAGTTGAATAGTTTTAACGACATCCTTGAAGCCTTTAAACGGAATGGCAAAGAGTACAGCTTTTCACAAGTGCTGGCTGAAGTGTTTTCAACCTTTTTTGAGGGAGCAAAGGAGTTGGCTGAAATGTTCCGATATTTTGAAAAATACACATACATGGGCCCCGGTTCAGAAGGAAGAATAGAGTCGGCAAAAGAAATCGCCACGGGTGAATTAGTAACTCTTGACGAGTGGATAGACCAACAAGACGAAAACAAGTAAAAATTTTGACCGGGTGTGTGTTGCAACACATACGGCAGTGGAGGTAGATCGAAATGATAAATCAACAAGAGGCGGGATTACGGGGAAATGACGCGGCGCTGTTTTTATTCGTGACGGCGGCGATCTGGCTGTGGGCATTTTTCGCCTGAGACGGCGGCGGAAATTTCAGACGGAAAGAGGTCAATCAAAAAATAAAGGAGAGTCAAATGGAAACAAATTCAAACAACAATTCGAAAACCGGACTTAATGCTTTGCTTCGTCCCGAAGACAGCATCCTCGTGCTGATCGACCATCAGCCATACCAGTTCGCCAACCTGCACAGCCATGAGCCGACGATGGTCATCAACAATGTGGTCGGCCTGGCCAAGACCGCGAAAGTCTTCAACGTGCCGACGGTCCTGACCACGGTGATCGAGGAGCGCGGAGGCAACATCATCAAGGGGCTTCAGGACGTATTTCCCGAGCAGAAGCCGATCAACCGTACCTTTATCAATACGTGGGAAGACCACAACGTCGTCGATGTCGTAAAGAAGAGCGGGCGAAAGCAGCTCATACTGGCGGCGCTCTACACCGAGATGTGTCTTGCCATGCCTGCGATTCAGGCGCTAGGCGAGGGATACGACGTATTCATCGTCACCGACGCCTCGGGCGGGGTCTCGGCGGAAGCCCATGACATGGCCGTACGTCGGATGGTTCAGGCCGGCGCGGTGCCGATGACCTGGTTCGCCGTCGTTGGAGAATGGCAGCGCGATTGGGCACGCGAGAAGACTGCGGCCGGCCTCGCGGGAGTCCTTGCCGAGCACGGCGGAGGCAGCGGAGTAGCCTTCGCATGGGAGCTGCAGCTTCTGGCCACGCAGCCGCCTAAGGAGGGTCAGGTCACGGCTGGATAACAGGATCGGATGGAATTTGGGCAAAAAAGCAGCGGTTTGAAAAACCAGCAAACCGTTGCTTTCTGAAACGAGGAAGAAAATGAAGAACAAAATTATTTATTGGGCAACTAGCGGCCTTGTTGCGGCAGCGATGATACTCGCTGCCATTGGATATTTCACGAGTCCCGAAATGAGAACAACATTTGAACACCTTGGGTTCCCCGATTATTTCAGGGTCGAACTTGGTGTAGCAAAGATCTTAGGCGCGATCGTTTTGATAGTTCCGATGTTCCCGGAGCGGGTAAAGGCATTTGCTTATTTCGGCTTCGCCATTACATTCGTGTCGGCGTCTATCGCACATCTTTCAAGCGGTGATCCGATATCCGTGGCCATCGTGCCATTGGTTTTCTTAGCAATTCTGATGGTTTCGTTTAATTTTCGAAACAAATTGGAGAACGTTTGAAGGATCAGCCACAGGCATCAAACAGCCTGACCGCTAGACCGTGTTAGTCTGTAAGAAATGGCATTTGAACGAGAATTGGCGGTCGCAAGGCAACTCGCTGAGAAAGCGGCGGTTGAAATACTCGAACACTACGCTCGGGAGATCATCGCCGAAGAGAAGCTCGGTGTAGATTTACACTCCGAGCCCGTCACAGCCGCGGATAGGGCCGCGAGCCGAATAATTGTAGAAGGCTTGGCCGAAGCGTTTCCGGACGACGCGATCTTGTCGGAAGAGGAAGACGATGTCGTCGCTGTGCGGCTTGGGCGTGAACGCGTTTGGATAATCGACCCGATCGACGGGACCGCGGGATTCGTACGGAAGGATGGTGACTTCGCGGTTCAGATCGGGCTTGCTGAGAACGGAAAGGCTGTCGTTGGCGTAGTGCTGCTTCCCTTCCACAGGACCATTTATTACGCGACAACCGGAGCGGGGGCATTCAAGGAATCAGCGGACGGAATCGAGCGGCTGCATGCTTCAACCAAAACGGACTATTCACGGATGTACATGGCGGTTTCCAGGAATCATCCGAGTCCCAAGATCAGATCTGTATTTCAGTCGCTTGGACTTGCGGGCGAGTTGAATCGGGGTTCGGTCGGATTGAAGATCGGGCTGATCGCGGAGCAGACCTGCGATCTTTATATTCACTTGTCGCCTCGGACCAAGCTTTGGGACACGTGCGCACCGCAAGTGATCCTGGAAGAAGCCGGTGGCCGGCTGACCGATCTGTTCGGCGAAGACTTTCGATACGACATCGAAGACCTGCAGAACCACGGCGGCATCTGTGCAACGAACGGGGCCGCTCACGACGAAACTATTCGTCGCTTGCGGCCAATGTTGAATGAGTTTGGAAGATTGAAGTATCGGTCGAAGGGAAACTGAAAATGCTTTTCTTTTTAACCGCAAATCAACGCAGATGAACACGAATATTTGGATCGATCCTAATTCGTGGCAGGCTTTCATATCTGCGTTCATCCGCGTCCATCTGCGGTTGAAACTCTAGGAAAGTCATCCACGAAACGCACGAAAAACACGAACAAGAAAGCGCGGACTAATCCCGGGCCTGAGCTTCGGTCGGGCCTTCTCTTTCGAGACGGGCGATCAACTTGGCTTCGCGGCGGTTTCGGCGTCGGGCTTGACGCCATGTCCACAACCCTTCCTTTGTAAGGCTAAGTATCGAGCGGCGGTTATCGAACAGGAGTTTGAGCCACGCTCGGGTGTTCATCTGCGGGAAATAGATCCCGCGGAAGAATAGCCGTGCGACGATGTGGCCGATACGGGTTTGGATCGGGGTATTGCGGATCGACTGGATCGCTTCCCAATTGCGCTCGGGACTGTAGCTTCGCGACCATGCCTGAAAGGTTTCGTCTTTTGCTTCTTCGATCGTCATCTTGAGCGGATTGTGCGCCATGACGAACGGAGCAAACTCGAGCCAATGCTTTGGACGGTGCAGACGGCCGGCCTTTTGCAGCCGATCGTACAG
>JBEBGW010000026.1:0-21355 GCA_040081025.1 Pyrinomonadaceae bacterium
GTATATCGAAAGACAGCCGTTTCAATACGGTAAGTTTATTCTCAAAAACGGCAGCGAGGTCGAGTGGCGGGCAGCAAACTCAACTTCGATCGCTATCCAAACAGGGTCGGGCGAGCAACTTTATAAACTGAATGTGGATTCCGGAACGTGGTATCGCATTTGGGATGGACCCGGAAAAGAGGGATACATCGACAGCCGCGGACGCGTAATGATAAAACCGCAGTTCGATAAGGTCACGGATTTTTCCGAAGACTTGGCGGCCGTCTTGGTCGACGATAAATGGGGCTATATCGACCGCAAAGGCAATGTCGTCATCAAACCCCGTTGGAAGCCGAACGAACGCTATATCGACCCTGCCAATCCGTTCAAGGAAGGCATCGCCGTTGTGGTCGAAAACGCATATTGGGCTGAGGACGGCGATTCCTATCTCTGCGGCTACATCGATAAAACCGGCGAATATATCATAAAGCCGCAACTTCTCCGCGAGTGCCGGCCGTTTAGCGAAGGCCTTGCGTGGGTGGAAACCGACGAACGCGATAAGGACGGCGTGCGTGTTTACAAGGACGAGCTCAATTGGGGCGGATTTATAGATAAGAAAGGAAATTGGGCAATAAAGCCCGAACTCTACCGGGCAGGCGATTTTGTAAATGGGATCGCAATGGTTCGAAAATATACATGGCCGGAAGAAAAATGGTATTTCATAGACAAAAGCGGACGAACCATTCCGGACAATGAAGCTATCGACCGGCAAAAAGCCTTGAAAACCGATTCGACATCGAAACCGGAACTGACCCTCAAAATGCTCAAACTACTAAACATCAGCGAACGCCCTAATTCTCGTAATATCTATGGCTATGAGAATAGAGAAGGAAAATACGTCTGGCTGTCGCCGAATGCAGAAAACCATCTTGATAAGGATTGGATAAAGGGAAACTACATCGGCGAGCCGACGAAGTAACACGATCGTTACGCTAGTGCCCTGCATGTCACGCTACGTGACTTCAGGCGAATGGCTAGCAGCTATCGATTACTTGACCCCCTTCGATCCTGCTCGGCTCTAACCTTGTATTCGTCCGCCTTGGTTTTGTCGCCGGCTAACGCGTGCACCTGGCTGATGTCGTTGTAATACCTGACAAGATCTTTGTGGCCCGCTCCAAGCTGAGCGATCTTGTTTGCGAGTGCTTTTTCGAAGTAGTTCAACGCTTTTGCATAATCCTTCTTCTCTCGATAAGCGTTGCCGAGCCCGCGGTACGATTCTGCTATTTGAGGGCTGTCGTTTCCAAACACTTTTTTCCTGATCCGCATCGCGGTCGCGTGGGCCTTGATGGCCTGGTCGTATTCTTTCTTGCGAAAGTAAACATTCCCAATGTTCCCGTAGCTCGTCGCAACATCGGCGTTATTCTCGCCAAATTTCCGCAACCGGATCTTCAAGGCCTTGTCGTGAAACTTGAGCGACTCATCAAACCGATCCTCTGCTGAGGCAACTACGCCCAGGCTAATGTACGTCGTCGCGATCAGCGGATCGTTCGCGTCGAGCGAAGCGAGGCCCAGCGTGAGTGCCTTATCGAGAAAACCTTTCGCTTTCTCGTATTTGTCCTGCCTCGTAAGAATGATCCCGAGCTGATTGTAGGAATTGATCAGTTTTTCCTTATTCCCAAGCTTCTCAAATTCGGCCGCGGCCTTCTCGTAATACTCGACCGCCGTATCGCGATTCAGGTTCTTGTTCGATTCTTCGGCCAACCGAACATACTCATCCGCCGACGGGGCACTCTGTCCAAGCCCGCTGATCGACGACAACAGGAGAATTGCACAAGCGACAAGACTTATAGGGTTTCTCATGATTCGCTCCATTCTGTTGACCCAATATACGCGCGCCGCAATCTGTTGTTTCGAGATCTCCACAATAGATCAGCCGGCTCAGCTCAGGTAGAAGCTGAAGCCCTCTAACGGGTTAGCTTGGAAATAGCGATTTCTTTCGTGCGCGTCGTAGACATTGCCTACAGTACTTCTGAGTTCTTGCAGTTCCTCCGAAGTCGGCCTGACGAACAGAGTTGAGGCTTTGCTTACCCAACGTCTAAGGAGTCTTACTGCAAGTTCTCGAATCTCTTCATCGTCATCGACCGTAGCGAGCACAATTTCGCGGATACCGGTCCAACCGCCTATTCGACTGAACAGATTCAGCATCTCAGCTTTCAGCTCAGAGCTACCTAATCTCAAGATCGCTCGGCATCTCAAGACAACGTCGGGAGATGGCCTCCTCTCAAAGAGCCTTGTCGAAATTCTTCTAAGGCCATGGTCATCATTGCCCAAGTACGAAATAGCGATTTCCTTTGCCCTCTCAGGGTTGAGCTCAGTCAGGGCTTTGAGGGCCGATCTTTTGATCTTGATATTCGGATCGTCGAGATATCTCTCGACCAGCAAAGTGAATTCCTTCCCATCAACCTCGGCAAGACCTAACAAAGAGGAGATTACTTGCCGACCCTTGCTAAGATTGTCCGCGTAGAGGTCTGCGAATCGAGAGACCTCGTCACGCAGATGAAATCTGGTGAACTGTCGAATCGCCGTCGAGCCGTCAGTTAGGAATGGCTTCACAAGAGTGAGGAAATCAGGGCCGCTCGTTAGGTTGCGAAGCGTCTTAAGACGTACACCCGACGATTTATCTTCTAACAAATTTCTAATATCTGTTTCAGACAGCTTCTCAAACCGGTCTAAAGCAAGAGTTCGAACGAATGGATTACGATCTTTGAGGAGCAAACTCAGATCAACTTTCGTGATATGCGAAGATCTCGAAACGTATTTGGCCAGAGTCTGGCGCGTTTTCTCAGAGTAGGACCGAAAACCCGCTCGGAGGTGCTCTCGATTGTCGACGATTAAGTAGTTAACGAAGGAATCAAAGATCGGGCCGAGATCGACGCGTTCAACCCGCCTCAACCTATCCAAATCCGCAATATTGGCTATAAAAAAGTCGAGATAGTCCGGGTGCTTATATTCATTGATCGCGCGCAACGCAGCGGAGCGTACGTTTGGCACCCAATCTCCGAGTCGGTAGATTAAAGGCCGGATCGCTTTCCCATTTCGCGACCTCCCTAACTCCACAACGGCCTTTTGTCGCACGTAGCCATTGTGGTTGAAAGACGCGATAAGCAACAGGTCGAAGTAACGATCTGCACTGAACCTGTTTCGGAGCAAATCGATGTCGGAAGTTGAGATACTGCAGTATTTCAGCGATTCGTAAAGATTTTTTGCAGAAACCGTCTTCAGAAGATGCGAAATCGCATCGGCTGCTCCGATCTGAACTTCTCGATCCCTGTCGTTCAAGAACGGGATGAGCCTGTCGATCAGTCGCCAGTCACCGTGTGTAGCGATCTTCGTCAGAGCGTGGAGGCGCTCAAGAGGGCTGTGCCTATTGAAGAACCATCCTTTGTCTTCGAGGATTGAGAAATGGTTGAGGACGTCCATTGGCATCCGATCACATAACTATTGATTCCAAGCGACCTGACTTCGAAGCCGCATCAGAGTTCGTTCGAGGCCGATGATCTCGAAGACGGTAAGCATCGACGGGCCGACGGCGACGCCGGTGAGGAGGGTTCGGGCGCCGTTCATTATGACGCCGAGTTTGGTGCCTTTTTCCTCGGTGAAGGCTTTGACGACGATTTCGATGTTGTGTTCGTTGAAAGAACCCACCCGCTCACGCAGGTGGTTCTGACCAAACTCGGCTTCGAATCGATCCGCGAGTTCCGGCAGCCATTCGCGGAGTTCGGGGAACTTGGTCAGATTCTTTGCAACGGCCGCTGCATCGAAATCGAAATCCTCGCTGAAGTAGGCACGTCCCTGCGACGAGAAATCCTTCAGCGTAAAGAACCGGGCTCGGATGACGTCGATCGTGCGGATGAACCAATCGTAGGTGCCGACTTCGAGCGGTTCGATCGCGATCGCCTCGGGGCGATCGGCCATTTCCGTCGACGCTTCGAAGGCTTGCGATTCGGTCGAAGGAACCGTCGCGACCAATGCGCGACCGTCCGGCTCGTATTCCTCTCGCCAAAGCTTTGCCGACTTTAGTTCCGTCTTCACATACGGCAGCAGATCGGCCAGCGGCATCGTACGGATGTATTCGGCGTTCATCCACATGGCCTTGTCGTCGGTCCAGTGACGCGGATCGTTTTCCTTGAAGTTGAAAACCGCGTTCGATCGGTGAATGCCCTCAAGTGAAAACTTTTCCACCAGCTCGTGGAGCGAATAGATCTCTCGCTCCTCGCTAGCCGACCAGCCGAGCAACGCAAGGAAATTACGAAACGCCTCGGCAAGAAAACCGGCATCGCGATACGTCGTCATCGAAACGACCTCGCCGTGCTTGCGCTTGGAAAGCTTGCCCTTGTTAGGCGCCATGATGAGCGGAAGGTGGGCGAACTTGGGCGGCTCGACACCGAGAGTTCGGTAGATGAGGATCTGCTTGTGCGTGTTCGTCAGGTGGTCCTGCCCGCGGATGACGTGCGTGATGCCCATCTCGATGTCGTCGCACACGACCGCGAGATTGTAGAGCGGATGGCCGTCCGAACGCAGCAGGACAAGATCTTCGGTCTCGGCGAAATCGCGTTCCTGCAGGCCGTAAACGCCGTCTTCGAACGCGGTCGTCCCGGTCTCGGCAACCTTCAGCCTGATAGCGAAGGGTTCGCCGTTTGCAATGCGGGTTTCCGCTTCGACCTCGGTGATATCGCGGAACGGGTTATCCCGCATACTCTTCTGATCGCCCGCGGCTCTGGCTCGTTCCTTGATCGCGTCCTTGACGCTACCCTCAACCTTCTCCTCCTTCGGCGTGAAGTCGCGATAAGCCTTACCCTCTTCCAACAACTTCAGCGCGATCGCTCGATGCTTGTCGGCATTGTTCGATTGAAAAACGATCTCCTCATCCGGAGCAAATCCGAGCCACTCGAGGCCTTCGAGGATCGATCGTGTCGATTCGTCGGTCGAGCGGGCGAGATCCGTGTCCTCGATCCGAAGAAGGAACTTGCCGCCCGTGTGGCGAGCGTAGAGATAGTTAAAAAGCGCCGTGCGCGCCGAACCGATGTGAAGATAACCCGTCGGCGACGGGGCGAAACGAACTCGAACAGTCATAAATTCTAAGTTTTACGCAAAGGCGGAAAGAACGCAATGAGTTGGCTTTGCTCGATATCGATCTGAAGATATCGGGATGCGATGGCTCCAGCGTCTTCTTCACGAACTCCCGCCCGCGAGCATTTTATCCTTCCAATGTCCTGAAATGATCGCAGCGGGCGTCTTGTTTGTTGCAATATACGGCGACCATATGACGTCGCCATCATTAATAATTGTAGGGGAGCAGTAATGTCAGTAATATTCGTAAACACAGATAACACGAGCGCCACGGACAAGCTTTTCAACGGATCGAAAGCTGGTCCGGAAGCAAAGGCTGTCGAGGAAGTAATGCAGAAGATCGTCGTCAAGGTCATCGGCAAGAATCCGGGATTCAGTACCGCGAAGACGCCGAACCCGAAGGGATATTCGATCAAGCTCGAGATCGCGCAACTTCAGAAGACGCCGCGCGAAACGAGCTGCAGCCTTAGGGGCGAACTCGTTCGATATCCGAACTCTTTCACGGTCGCAAAGAAAGGCGGGGCGGCAACAATGGTGAGCACCTCGTTTACGGGCAGTGCAAAGGCGATCGGCATGGGGAAATTCGCGGTGATCGATCTTGTTGAAGCCATCGCCGAGAGTATGATCCCCAAAACCATTCCCGCGATGCGGCAGGATATGTTACAACGATAGGGAAAATCCGAAATGAGAGAGCAAACAGCAATGAATCCAAACAAGGCACTTTGGGAAAAGGGAGACTTTACGAAGATCGCGGCGAGCATGCGTGCGAGCGGTGAAGAGCTGGCGAAAAGCGTCGGCTCGGCACCCGGGTTGAAGGTGCTCGACCTCGGCTGCGGGGACGGGACCACGGCGCTGCCGTCCGCACAGTTGGGAGCCGAGGTTCTTGGCGTCGACATAGCGAGCAACCTCGTCGCGGCCGGCAACCAACGAGCAAAGGAAGCAGGCCTCACAAATCTTCGATTCGAAGAGGGCGACGCGTCCGACTTGAGCAATATTGCCGATGAGAGCTTCGATATCGTTCAGAGCGTTTTTGGTGCGATGTTCGCGCCGCGGCCCTTCGATGTGGCGAAGGAGATGCTTCGAGTGACGAAGACCGGCAGGAAGGTGTTCATGGGAAACTGGATCCCGAACGATCCTACCCTGGTCGCACAGATCCTGCGGATCAGCTCGTTGTACTCGCCACCGCCCCCCGAAGGATTCGTCTCGCCGATGACCTGGGGTGTCGAAGACCACGTAAAGGAACGCTTCACAGCGGCAGGCGCGTCGCCTGAGAATATCTCCATCGAACGCGGTACGTTCACTTTTGATTTTGCGGGAACTCCGGCCGAGGCCGTCGCCAACTTTCGCGACTTCTACGGCCCGACGATGAACGCATTCGATGCTGCGAAAGCTAACGGAAAAGAAGCTGAGCTTGAGGCCGAACTAGTCGAGTTGTTCGAGAAGGAGAATCGCAGCGGTGAGCCAAACAGAACGATCATTCCCGCGACATTTCTTCGCGTGACCGTTCAGAAATAGTGCTCACCTGATTCGCACGGCGGTCACGGATATCGAGCCGCCGTCGGACCCATCGACTTATGGTCCACAGCGACACCTTGCGGGACTGGCTTGACCCTTGCCCTCGATTCGGCTAAGTTAGGCGCGATCAAGGATTCGATCCTGCAATTCCCACTTTTCGAGATCAGAATTTCGGAGGTTCTGGCGTCCATGGAAACCGAGCTGATCCCGTGCACCATCTGCGGACACGAGATCTCTAAAGCGGCCGCAAGCTGTCCAAATTGCGGACATCCGCGTGATCAGGGGCTCTTCGCGAAGGTTGAGAAGGTCCAAAAGATCGGCGGTTTCATCGCGATCCTGATCTCTCTTTTGGTTCTTGGTCTTCAGGCGACCGCATTGAAATTGATCGGCTTGTCGAACGCCGCGCCGGGCGCTCCGGAAGTTTCGCTGACGACCGTATTCCTCCAGACCGCTCCGTTCACGATCGCAGTCACGATCATTGCTCTGGTTCTCAAGAAAGAGGAATCAAGCCGCGGGGTTTGGGAAGGGTTCGTATTGGCGGCGATCGTTCTGGGTGCGTCCGTTTATCTGAATGCGTGGCTCACCGGTAAGGAACTTGGCGTATCCTTTTTTGGCAATCCGTTCGTGGTTGTTCTTAATACTCTTCTCTTTTATTGGAAACTCTACGGGGCGAGCCTGTTCCTTTCGTCTATCGCCCTCGGAGGTTTCCTTGCATGGGCCATCGATCATTTGTGGCCACGCGGAGCCAATAAGAATTCGTGAGCCCGATCATTCTCGCATTGGTCTTTGCCTCGCGGATCCAAAGGCAACCTGTTAAATACAACGGTTTGCGGCGGCCGTGGAAGGCAAGTAAGATGGTGTCACCTTGCCAATAGGAGATCGCAAAACAAATGAGTTGGAGAAAGATCCCTTTCCTTCGATGGTCGTTCTGGCGCCTTTTGTTTGGGATGAAGCATCTCACGACCGAATGGCAGGTCGGTGACGGACGTGAGGCGAAGCTCCATGAGTACGTTCTTAAGAACGCACAAGCTGGCGATGCGGCGGACGTGATCAAAACTATCGACGAGTTTGCTTATAACCAGAGCTTCCTTATCAACGTCGGCGAACAGAAAGGACAGATACTCGACAACGCCGTTCGTCAGGTCGGGGCAAAAAAGATCCTCGAACTTGGGACCTATTGTGGGTATAGTTCGCTTCGAATGGCGGCCGCAGCTCCCGAAGCAAGAATATTCTCGCTCGAGTTTAACGCGGACAATGCGGAGATCGCCCGCAGCATTCACAACCATGCCGGCGTTGACGACCGCGTAACGGTCATCCTTGGCACTCTCGGCGACGGTGGAAAGACTGTGGATGCGTTAGATAACGAATATGGATTCTCGGCCGGCTCCGTTGATCTTGTCTTCCTCGATCACGCGAAAGAAGCCTACCTGCCCGACATCAAAATGATCGTTGAGAAAGGGTGGCTGAGGACCGGAGCCATCGCCGTGGGCGACAACATAAAGTTCCCCGGAGCGCCCGAATATAGGGCATATATGAAGGAAAACGAAGGCAAGCTCTGGAAGACTGAAGAGCACGAGACACACGCCGAATATCAGACGGTGATCAAGGATCTTGTGCTCGTATCGGAATATCTCGGAAGTTAGAACACCAGTGTCTGTATCGATCGCGGCGGGATCGTGACCGCCGCAGAATCACCCGCAAGCCAAAGGAAATATTCCACTGCCTTTTCGCCGCGATTCATCACCACCGCCGAAACCTTGCCGTCTGGATTCGCGAATGCGGTAGACATCAGCGAGCTTCGGCTCGGCGACGCTGCGATCCGCTTTGCACCCGGCTTGATGAACTTCGAAAAGTGGCCGATGTAATGGTACGAGTTTGTGTAGATCAACTCGCCTGTCTGAGTGTTCGCGTGGATCGGTGCAAAGCAGAAATTCTGAACGTGGTTCGGCCCGCCCTTTTCATCGAGTAGAACATTCCAATCGGTCCAGCCCACCGTTCCGTTATTGAAGTCGTGGATCATCGACCGGCCGTAGCGCTCGCCGAGCGTCCAGTCGCTGATCTTCGACGCATCGTATGAATCAGCGCAGCCTTCGGTGAAGATCAGGTTCTTGTCCGGGAATGTTTCGTTCACGAGCTTCACGTTGTCGAACATCATGTCGCCGCCGCTCCACGGTTCGTACCAGTGATAGCCGATCCCCCAGACGTATTTCGTCGCATCCGGATCGCTCAGCATCGTACTCGCACGCTGATAGATCAGGTCACGATTGTGGTCCCAGAAGATGATCTTCTTATCTCCGAGTCCGGCCTTCTGCATCGTCGGTCCGAGGTTGTTCTTTAGAAAATCGCGCTCTTCCTCGCCCGTGAAAATGCACGATTCCCACTTCTGCGTCGCCATCGGCTCGTTCTGGATCGAAATGCCCCAGATGGGAATGCCTTCCTTTTCGTACTCCTTTACGAATTTCGTGAAATAGTTTGCCCAGGCCTGATAGTGGTCCGGTTTCAGCTTCCCGCCGCGCAGCATATTGTTCGAATCCTTCATGAACGCGGGCGGGCTCCACGGACTTCCGTAGAGTTTCATCTTTCCTTGCGCAGCCGCCATCGCCCGCTTGATCATTGGGATACGAAACTTGCGGTCGTGCCCGATGTTGAAGGTCTTCAGCTCCTTGTCGCCCTCATCAACATACGTGTAACTGCCGCTCGAAAAATCGCAGCTATGGATATTCGTGCGTGCGAGCGTGTAGCCGATACCCTTGTTGGGGTCGAAGTAAGCGTCGATCAATTCCTGCTGTTTCGCGGGCGGGATCTTCGCCAGCGTCTCGGCCGACGAATCCGTGATCGCCCCGCCGATGCCGAGAAACGTCTGAAATGTCCGACGCGGGTCGATGAACACACACGTCTGCGTCTCGAGCGGTTGCCCCATCGCCTTGAACTCGACCTCAGACGTTTTCGCCAGCCGCTGATCGGTATCCTTCGCCGTCGTATAGACCGTTACCTTTCCCGCCGCCGATCGCGGCAATTCCGCATTGCTTTCGGGCAAACTCACACCCGGTGATCCCGATACCGCGGTCGAAGCCAAAAGAGCAGACGAAGAAGCAAGCAGGAAGTCGCGCCGATCGATTTTCATAGTTATGTGCGGTTATACCACAAAAGTAATTCTAGCAGGGCAAAAGTTGTTAGAGCAGCGCGTTTCTCTAGCATACCAAATGGTTGTTGTCACCCGGGATTTGTTTGTGCGATTCTGAAACCGGTTGAATAGATCCTTCAACCGTAACCATGAATATTCTTTCAAGATTTGGACGAATCCGAAGTGAGTTCGGAACGTGGATGTTGGTTCGAACTGCACTGCTCCTGATTGCCGCGGTCGGAATCGCGGCGGTGGCTTTCTTTGGTTTCGATTCGATCTTGCCAGCCGTGATCGTCGTCGTGGGTCTTTTCGCCGGCTGGATCCTGCGTCGCCAGATAGTGCATCATTTCGATTTTCTTCAATGGGTGCTTCCGGGATCTTTGTTCGTCTACGGGATGGTGCTATTTATTGGGGAACGAGTGATCGGTATTTCACGCACGACTCAGGCGCTCGTGATCGTTGTTGTTTCCGTTATCACCTTTGGAATTCAGTTCTGGTCGCTCTCCGATCCGGAAATTGTAAATATCGCGGACGGCTGAAAATCATTAATCTGCCCATTTCCACGCGGGACCGTCGAATTCAGTTTTCCCCTTCAGTTGAGTACTCCCAAGCTTTTTCTCAAGCTCCAGCAGATTGCAATCCTTCTTCTTTTTAAGGGCAGCTATCAACTTCGCGGAATGCGTGACTACCCATACCTGCGAAGACTCGGCAGCATTCAGGATAAGTTTCGCTAGAGCCGGTACTACGTCGGGGTGAAGACTTGTTTCAGGTTCGTTGAGCACCATCATTGACGGTGGCCTTGGTGTGAGCAATGCCGCAGTCAGAAGAAGAAATCTAAGCGTTCCATCCGACAATTCCGCTGCTGTTAGAGGGCGAAGGAGCCCATACTGGCGAAACAGGACCGTGAACCTTCCGTCTTCATTTGAAGTTACGGTGACCGATGCTCCATCAAATGCTTCGGCTATCACCGATTCCAGTGTCCTGCGGTCGCCGACCTCAAAAATAGTTTGTATCGCTGCCGCGAGATCCGAGCCGTCGTGGCGCAGAACCGGCGTCCGCGTACCGATCTGAGGTTGGCGCACCGGCGAATCGCGGTCCGTGCGAAAGTGGTCGTAGAAGCGCCATCCACGCATTTGTTCGCGCAGCCAAAAGACCTCCGGTGTCGTGCTTGTATCGGCAAGCTGACTGAACACACTGTCGAAATTCTGTATATCCTTCGCTGCGATCTCCCATTCCGAATCCTTTCGGACCTTTACTACCGAATGGTCGCGCTCAAGAAGCATGGTCGACGGACGCCGCAACATTCCTGCCCATATTGCCTCGTGCTTTATATGCGGATCAAAGCCGAATGAAGACGGCTCGGTTGCGTCAGGCAAGCCGAGCGATATTGAGTAGCCAAAGCTGCTGGAACCGAAGCCCATTCGCATCCGCTTGGGTTTACTTCTCGGTGTACCTTCAACCTGGACCTCACCGCTGTACATACGTCGGGATAACTCTTCCGGCCCCGCCCAAAAAGTCGAAGTCAGACCGCCTTCGCGTGCTAATGCGGATACAACGCCGTCATTCGCGGTCTCAGCTAGTAGCCGTATCGCCCGATAGAGATTCGATTTCCCCGAACCATTGGCGCCGGTGATGACATTTAACCGACCGAGCGGTAAGACGAGTTTGAGGATCGATCGGTAATTTGAGATCGCAAGAGTTTCGATCATTTCTTGAGCAGTTCTTTTATTCGTTTGAACAATTGAGGCATAAGGGCAGTAGTCTTGAGCAGCGACCCGCTGGCGAACTTCGTCGCGAAGCCGCGGAAGGTTTCGACGGCGGTTGGGGTGTAGGGCATCCACCAGGCGTTGGGGAGGATGGCGATGCGGTTGGTGTGGATGTGTTGGGGTTGGACGAGTTCCATCAGGCCTTCGATGCCGTGAGTGCGGCCGCGGCCGGAGTTTTTGAAACCGCCCCAAGGAGTCTGCCCGATGCCGTGTGTGTAGAGAACTTCGTTGATGCAAACTGATCCGGCTTCTATCTGTTCCGCGACTCTGCGCCCTTTCGCATAATCCTTTGTCCAAACACTAGCAGTCAGCCCAAACTCGGAATCATTCGCTAGTCTGATCGCTTCTTCCTCGGTCTTAAAGGTAGCGATCGGCAACGTCGGCCCAAACGTCTCTTCCCGCATCGGCCGCATATCGTTCGTCGCACCGGTAATGACTGTGGGCGGAAAGAACAAGCTAAAGCTTGAACTCTGAACGGGGTCGCCGCCGATCTCGATCCTCGCACCGGCTTCGCGAAACGCCTGGAGGTGATCCTCGACGATCTTCAGTTGCCGCTCGGACGACATCGGGCCGATAGAAATATCTTCCACGTCGCCGCGGCCTTGTTTGAGCTGGTTCACTTTCGCAACGATCAGCCGCGTCAGTTCGTCGGCGACCGATTCGTGAACGTACAACCGCTCGACCGAGGAGCACGATTGACCGGCGTTGCAGAAGGCTCCCCACACTGCACCGCTCGCGGCGAGTTCGAGGTTCGCATCCTCGAAAACGATCATCGGATCCTTCCCGCCGAGTTCGAGCACGGTCGAGGTTAGATTCTTCGCAGCCGCCTCTGCGATCTTCTTTCCGGTTGCTACCGAGCCGGTGAACATCAACTTGTCCGGCGCTGCATCGACAAGAGCCGCTCCCGTCTCGCCTGCACCCTGAACGATCTGGACAAGTCCATTCGGAGCCGCGGCCTTTTCAAATATCTCGCCGATCTTTTCTCCGATCAGCGGCGTAAGCTCCGACGGCTTCATCACCACCGTATTTCCGGCCATCGCCGCCATCGCCGCCTCGCCTAACGGGATCGAGAATGGATAATTCCACGCAGGAATGATACCAACCACACCGTACGGTTTGTAGATGATCTTCGAAGAACGGCCGAGCAGGCCATATAGGCCGATGCCGATACGCTTCGGACGCAGCATCTTCTCCGCACCGCGGGCGATCCACTGCATCAGGTCGAGAACCGGTGCGATCTCCATCGAGATCGCCTCGCCGAACGGCTTGCCCGATTCCGCCGAGATCAGCTTCGCAATGCCGTCGATATCGGCGAGGATGATCTCGCGAGCCCGCATTACAAGGGCCCTTCGCTCAGCGAACGCGGTCGTTTTCCACTTGTGGAAAACTTCACGCGAGCGCTCGACAGCCTCACGCACATCATGCGGCGAATCGATCGGAACGCGGCCGACCTCTTCGCCCGTCGCCGGATCGAATGAGATCAGCTCATCCAGCGGTTTTTCTTGCTTAAATACAGCGCTCATACGTAATGCGATGATATGCCCGGTTGGCCGCAAAAGAAAGCTTTCATACCTCACGGATCACTATTGACTCCATGTTTTTGTGTATGGCATATTAACGGGCCCGGGGCATTGTAAGCCGTGCTCGATCTTTGAAAATTCGCCGGTAGCATGCAGCAAGAAAAGTTTTTTCGATAACTGCGAATTTCGTCCCTTTTGATTTGATAAATCCCATCAGATCAATAGTTTCCATGTCCCACGCACCCTGTGGGACACTCCGGGACACGAATATCGAGAGTTTCGGCTAAACTAAATAAAATGAATAACTTGCGGCGGATCATCGGCCAAATGGTAAAATTTGATCAAATGAGCCTTTCCATAGCTGACAACCTTCGATCGATCAGTGACCGGATCGCCGCCGCGGCGAAACGTGCCGGACGCGATCCGAGCGAGATCAAGCTGATCGCGGTGAGCAAAACACATCCGCCTTCGGTACTTCGAGAAGCGATTAAAGCCGGGGTGTCAGTCTTCGGTGAGAACAAGATCCAGGAAGCCGAAAGTAAGATCCTAAACATCGGTCGGAACACTGCAGAGTGGCATATGATCGGCCATCTGCAATCGAACAAGGCCCGAAAGGCAGTGCAGCTTTTCGATATCATTCACTCGGTCGATTCTAAGAACTTGGCTCAAAGGCTTGAGCGTACATGCGTTGATGACGGCCGCGAATCGTTAGCGGTACTCATTCAGGTCGATCTCGCCGGCGAGGAAACAAAATCAGGTATTGCTGAAGCAGACTTGCCGGCGTTGATCGACTATCTGAAAACTTGCGAACGTCTCAAGCTGATCGGCCTGATGATCCTGCCGCCGTTCTTCGACGACCCGGAAGCGACTCGGCCCTTCTTCAAACGGCTCCGAGAGATCCGCGATGAACTCCTGCCGAGCGGAGAACTCTCAATGGGTATGAGCAACGATTTCGAGGTAGCCATCGAAGAAGGCGCGACGATCATCCGAGTCGGGACCGCCATTTTTGGTGGACGCGGATGATAGAATAGACCTATGCAGAGTGCGACGCTGACCGCTACCGTCTACCCGATAGTTTGGATGATCTTGTGGGGATCGTTTCTTGTATTCCTCACGTTCATGGTTCTTCGGTTGATCTTTAACTATGCCGATCCGAATCCTTTCGGCACGGTCGGACGGTTCGGTTTCAAGATCAGAAAGCTGACCGAAAAATGGGTCTATCCGGCGGCACGATTCCTGGCGAATTTCAAGGTTGACACACGGCTCGCACCGCTCGTGACGCTGTTCATCGGGCTCGTGTTTACTTACTTCACTAGCAATATCCTGTACACGACTTTCATTGTGGTGGATGGGCTTTCGGAGGGTATTACAACCGGGAACCCGAAAAAGTTCATCGGCTACGTCCTGTACGGATTGCTAAGTGTGCTCGTGTTGTTCATCTTCATCCGATTCATCTCGCAATGGTTTGTGTTCACTCGGAAGACGTTTCTCGGATTCGTGATGCGAGTGACGAACCCGATAATGTTGCCGGTGCAAAAACTCATTCCGCCGATCGGCATGTTCGATATCTCCGCGATGATAGTGCTGATCTTGATCGGCCTGCTTCAGTCGGTTGTGCTGAACATCTTTGTTCGGCAATAGGTCTTGTCTTGGTCGATTTCACTCAAAGCGAAGGTGGACTGACATTCACGATCCGCGTCGTTTCGCGGGCGTCGAAAAGCGAGATCGTTGGTGAGGTCGAAGGATCTTTGAAGGTCAGGATATCGGCGCCGCCGGTGGATGGTGCGGCGAATGACGAAGTGATCAGAATGCTTGCGAAGGCGTTCGCGGTCGCGAAGTCGAATGTTTCGATCGTCTCTGGCGAAACATCGAAAACAAAACGCATCCGCGTCGTCGGTGCTACGCCTGAACGGCTGCGGCAACTGGCCGGCGGCTGACCGGCTTCTTTTGTCGGACGAACTGCTTGCGAAGCAGGGAGACGGCCGACGCGACGAAAATGCCCGCAGCTGTTCCCTCAACGCTTAGCAAGACAGCCATCGTCGAATTGGCTATCAGCTCACGAAACTCGATCGTCTGCTTGATGCACAAGGCGTCCGCCAAAAGCATCATCGCAAGAACCGATATGCAAGTTAGGGTCTTATTCATAGAACCTCCTCTCACATTGGGCCCGTCGGCGATTAACTTGCGATGAACACGTTGTGAAATTTCTGTGAAACGTGCGTTTTTGCTCGATAAAATCGTGCGTGGTATATTTTTGAATTCGGCTCATTCGGGCAGAAACGCGAGTGTGAACGAGCGTGCCGCGCTCAAGCTCGATTCCGGGCACGCTCCTTAACAGTCGCGTTTCCGCCTAAATCTGGAAGGCTCATAACTCATGTCAGGACACTCCAAGTGGCACACAATTAAGCATAAGAAGGGCGCTCTCGACGCCAAACGCGGGAAGATATTCACGAAGATGATCAAGGAGATCACCGTCGCGACAAGAACCGGCGCCAGCGGCGATGTCGATTCCAACGCCCGACTTCGCAAAGCCGTCAGCGACGCCAAGGCGCAGAATATGCCCAACGACACCATCGACCGGGCGATCAAGCGCGGCATGGGTGAAGGGGAAGGCGCTAATTACGATGAGGTCGTATATGAGGGCTACGGGCCGAGCGGCGTTGCCGTGATGGTCGAGGCGATGACAGATAACCGCAACCGCACCGTCGCCGAGATTCGCCACATCTTCTCGAAGAACGGCGGCAACATGGGCGAGTCGGGTTCGGTCGGCTGGATGTTCGACAAAAAGGGCTACATCGTCGTGGATAAGGCGGCGAAGGGCGAAGACGAACTGTTCGAGATCGTGATCGAGGCCGGTGCCGACGACATGCAGGACGACGGCGAAGTGTTCGAGATCTTCACTGCTCCGGAGAATTTCGAGGCGGTAAACGAGGCCATCAAGAAAGCCGGGATCGAACCCCAAGCCGCCGAAGTTTCAATGGTCCCGCAAAACTACATCAAGCTCGAAGGCGCCGAAGCCAAGACGATGATGAAGCTATACGATTCGCTCGACGACAACGACGACGTCCAGAAGGTCTGGGCAAACTTCGATATCGACGAGAGTGAGATGGAGTAAATACCGCTACAATTTAGCCGCTATTGCGGGTAAAACGAATCGCTCCACAACTTTTTCAGTCTGAGAATGCGCATAAGGCTTATTGAATGCCTTTGCAGTAATGACAACGACCAGAGGCTGATCTTTGAAGATAAAGATCCTATTACCGCCGTTACCCGACGCATAATAGGTTTCGAAGGGCTTGCCGTTTACATAAAAGGTCTTGTTCCAGAATAAATAGCCATAATATTCGGTAAATCCGTTTGGCAATGGAACTTGCCTGGAAAGGCTTGATACTATCCAATCCTGCGGGACCAAACGTTTTCCGTTCCAAACGCCGCCGCTTTTGTAAAGTTGACCGAACTTTGCCAGATCGATCGCGCGCAATTGCAGGCCTCCTGCGGTGTTTGCGACCTTCTGCGGCGTGTATTGCCATTTGTAGGAACTTATTCCTAACGGCTGAAATAACATTCGGTCCGAATATTTCTCAAGTCCACCGGGCACAGACCGGTGAAGAATATCACCAAGAATAACGACACCAGCCGTAAAGTAAGAGAAGTCTTTCCCAGCTCTTCTGGTACTGTTCACAGGTAGGTCCAACGCGAATTTTATCCAATCATTTGTCGGGTACATCTTTTCCTCATTGCCTGGCGAATCTTCATTATCGTCCGACCCGTCAAAAGCCGAGCTCATCGTGAGCAAGCTTTTGAGCGTAAAGTCGCTTTTCTCCGTGGAATAGTTTGCGAAGCGTTTGAGGTCATAAAATTCGCCGAGAGTTTGATTCTCGTTCTTAATGTACCCTTCCTTTATTGCGATACCCGTAATTGCCGACGCGAATGATTTGCCGACCGAGCGGGTATCATGCAACGTATCCCGGTCTGCTCCGTTAAAATACTCCTCAATTAACAATTTGCCATTTTTAACGACAACAAGACTTGTGATCTCCTTGAACAAATTTTGACCGATCTTCAGATTAAGGTCTTCAATTTTCGCGTGATCGTACGCCTCGCTTGAGATCTTCAAGCCGCTTTTTGGCTTAAGCTGCTGAATTGCGATCTGTCGCCGATCAACTTTTGGCCGCGTAACTAATATTTGCAGCTTTCCCGTTGCAATTAGTTCTCCAACCTTCAATTCGGCGACATTTAGATAGGGCCGTATTTCTATCTCCAGCGAGTTTTTGCCTTCAGTAAGGGCGTCTTCACCGCCGCTCATCATAAACCTGTTCCACAAAAATCTTCCCCATGAATCTTCGTTGGTCGTGCTGATCAACGGCACGCGAAAAACGGTCCTGGTATTCTTGCTTTCTGCTCCACCTGCGCCAGGATGAAGATTTTCTTTGTAGATCGGCTTCCCGTTCACAAGGAACGAAAATTGATAATTTCCACTCTTCGCAAGTTCGTCGGCACTTAAGTCAGGAGCCAGCCTATGCAGGTAGTTTGTCAGCGAATTCCCCATAAACGTGCGAATGCTCAAATCTGACGGATCCTTTAACTCGAATGTCGTTAGAAAATCAGCTTCCTTGTAATCCTTCATCGGGATCGGCTGGCCCATAAAGGTGACCTTCCCGATGTTTGCTCGATGCAAGTCGCTAACAATGCCTTCGTTGGATACAAGGTCGGTCTGGCCGGACACCGCATTGACAAACGACAACAATATGACAACCCAAAGGATCTTAAGAGGCATTTTGGCTCCATTTCGATAATCGTTGATATTTTGTGGATTCTGAGAAAGACACCGTTCACGGAGTTTTTGTGACAAGAGATATGAAATACCGAGGCAAGCAAACTTCGACATCCACGAGAGTGAGATGGGCTAACTGACGATCTTTCTCAATTCGGGAAACAGCTTTTCGATGTTGCTGCCCGGACAGCCGGTCTCAGCGTAGTCTCGATGCCCTTTGATCTTTTCACCGCTCAACTGGTATTTCTTCGCGAGCCATTTGACCATTGCCTTCAGAGATTCGACCTGTGCAGCGGTCGGTTCGTCGGTGCCGAAACTACCTTCGACAACGATGAGAGCGTGCCCGGTTGGATCATACTCGGTGTTCGTATCGCCGGCGAATTCGATCTCGCGGCCTTCGGCGATCTTCCCATCCACCGCGATGTAGTAGTGATACGGAACGTCGAACCATGCCGGCTTTAATTTGCCGGAAGCAAGTTTGTCGTCGCGCTGCGAGAAGGCCTGCAGGTTTTTCAACTTGGTCTCGATCGGAAGATCAGGCCGGATCTTGGTTGCCGTGTGATGGATAGTGATGAACTCGATCCTATGCTTCTTGCCCTCGCCGACCGGCTTGTTCGCCTTCCAATCAGCTCGCGAAATAATAGGCGGCGATTTCTGGGCATGCGTCGAGAACATCGCTCCTAATACGACCAAGAGAAAGACAGAATGTAGGATTATGCTTCTCATGACATCAACTGTCCGAACACGATCCTATGTCCGTCCGGGGTTTTGACGGTGAATTCGCGGATGCCCCATGGCTGAGTTCGGATGGTTGAGATGATCTCGGCTCCGCGGCCGGTGATCTCTTCGTAAACCTCATCGACGTTCTCGACCAACGCGTGGGCAAACCAGGAATGGTCGCCGGTTTCGTGGGCCCACAATGCGTCCGAGCACTCTCCCAGCATCACTTTGAAATCACCGAATGACAGAAACTCCCATCCAGGCGCCGTGAAGTCCAGATCGAACCCGAGCATGTCTTTGAAATATGCCGCGGACACAGCGAGATCTCTTACGGCGAGGACATGCCGCGTATGCACTACTTTTCGTTCGGTCATCTATATCTCTCCCGCTTCTGAAGTCTCCTCGTCATCAAGATGATACGACGGCTCCTTCAAGATTCCATAGATGACTCCCGCAATGACGACAGCCCCGACGAAGATCCAGATGGCAGTCCATTGATTCGCAATGCCGATCCTCATCATTATGTCGTTTAGAACTTCGAGAAACAGCGAGAAGAATAAAGCTGCTAGCCCAAGGCATACCAGGGCGATCAAGCCGTTAACTGCTGCGTCAGCGATACTGACAAGACGTAAACTCGCGACGACGCGGGCGACCATACCAACCGTCAGATAGCCGAAGAGATATATGAGTGACAGCCAAAACAGGGATACGATCGCGATGCCAAATGGCAAAGCTCCTTGCTCCAACGCCGGAACGTAGAATTGCGGAGCGATATAGACCGCGAGCCCAAGGGTGATCATCACCATACCGAGGATCGCGACGGCGACGATCCAAAATCCCCATCGGTTCGCGAGGAACCAGCCGAGTTCGAAACCCTCGAGCCGATAAAAGTAGAAGGTGTAGTAGGCGGCGAAGGCGACCAATAAGGTTCCCACAAACACGATGTTCACGCCGTCGGAGAATGGAAGCAGACCCCACGGAAGACGGAGCACAACGAAAAAGCCCAACACGATCAGGCAGCTTGCTGCATAGATATTCCCCAAGGTCCGCATCCGTCGTTTACAAGTAGCTCAGAGCCCAGTGTTTGTTGCGACCTTTCAAATTTCCCCACCACAGACACAACGGATACACGGCGATAAGGCCAGCGATCCAAACGGTATAAGTCACCGGCAGCGAGAATCCATGCCCCGGCGGAGCGGCTTGGCCCATGCCGAACAGGTCCATAAATAGGTAGCTCGTATCCGTACCGGCAAAATATGCGAGCATGACCCCCGCAGAATGAGCCCACGCCCATTGAAGCAAGTAATAGAACATCGGCACGCGGCCGAACGTTATGCAGATGCGCTGCCAGATCGCGGAGCCGTCGATCCGATCGGTGAGCGAAAGGAGGATCATTCCCGGTCCGATCGTCATCAGCAGGAAGAGCAGCGAAGGTGGGTACTTGGAAACGTTGAAGAACGACAGCATCGTCTGTGTGCCGGTGTCGAACGATCTCCACGGAGCGGGATCACCATAGACGTTGATGAATCGGAGCACGACGAACAAGAGGGTCGCTCCGATCCCGAGGGCGAGCATCGTTCGTCGGAGCCGGTCGCTGTCCCACTTGAACACAGTACCTAGAGCATATCCCGACATCATCACACCCACCCACGGGATCAGTGCATACGCGAAGAAGGCGCCTGAACCGGTCGAGCCGAGCGGGACGATACCGATTCCGTGGAGAATGATCCACAATGACTGGCCGAGATCCGCCTGGCCGGTGAAGGCTATCTGCGGCGGGATAGAGAGTCCGTCCAGCAGATTGTGCAGAACGATCATTAGTACGCCCGCAATGCCGACGATCTTCACCGGCAGATAGATCAGCGCCGCCATCGCGATCATCGAAACCCCGATCACCCAGATGACCTGAGCCATTCCGAAGAACGTTGCGTAATCGAGGTTGAAGACGATCAGAAACCGGATCACTGTGAGTTCTAGGATAATCAACCAGAGGCCTCGCGTGAGCAGGAACCACGACAGGTCTTTTTCCGACTTTCCGTTCAACCGCTGGAGGTAGATGCTGACACCAGAGAGGAACACAAAGATAGGCGCGCAGAAGTGTGTAATCCAGCGAGTGAAGAAGATCGGTACTGTCGTCGTCGCAGGATCGGTCGGATCGGAGATCAAGGCTCCTGCGTGCACGAACTCACGGACGTGATCAAGCATCATGATCATCATCACGATGCCGCGAAGGAGATCGACGGAATAGATACGCCGCTTCAGAGTTTTGGATCGATCTTCGGTGTTCATACACGAAGGTGATACCACAGTTCGCGAGCCGCGTCATTAGAATGTGTGAAATCTTATGAAAATCGAATGGATCAGGCGTTGCGAAGTGCATTTGCAACGCGTGTTTTGGTTTCGGCTGATGGAACGTCCTGCTTCTCCCACCATTCGAGCGTCCCGTGTTCAAGTTGCGCACCAGCTTCGATAAGCGTCTCGATTACCTCCGCCTGTCCTTCGCGAGCCTCGTTGACTGCCGACCAGAGAGTTTGTCCGAGCACGGTCCCTTCGTACATATTCAACTGCTCAAGCGGAGCGTTCCGGCGGATAAGCATTCGCACCGTTTCGACGTTGCCTCTGCTTGCGGCCCAGTGAAATCCTGATAGGCCGGTCTTATCGCCCGCAGCCGGATCGACACCCTTCTTGAGAAGAATATCGGCTTCGACCGTTCGATCCGTAAAGCAAGCCCACGCAAAGGCTTCGTTCATCGCTTCAACCGGTTCGCCGTTCGCCGCAAGCAGATCGATGATCGAGGCGTTCTGTTCAGTGAGCAGCTCATTAAGAA
>JBEBGW010000276.1:0-5918 GCA_040081025.1 Pyrinomonadaceae bacterium
TAATGTGCTTAAATTAAAAGACGGCGGCATCAAAAGGTTTGTTCTTTAGACTCCTACTCCCTACACCTCCGTGGTTCTTCGTGCTCTTTTCCTTGACCGTCACAACGTCGCCGACCTTGACCTGGAAAGAAGGGATGTCTACCTTTCGTCTGTTCACAAAGATATGGCCGTGATTGACGATCTGCCGGGCCTGTCGTCTCGAAGTCGTAAATCCCGAACGATACACTACGTTATCCAGACGACGCTCGAGCATGAACAACAGGTTCTCGCCCGTAACACCCTTCTGACGAAGTGCCTTTTCGAAATAGTTTCGGAACTGTTTTTCGAGGATGAAGTAAATTCGTTTTACTTTCTGCTTTTCGCGGAGCTGCTGACCGTATCCGGCAAGCATCTTGCGGCGGGCTGCACCGTGCTGTCCCGGGGGATTGGTGCCACGCTTCTCGATCGCACATGAGGGCTTAAAACATCGGTCGCCCTTCAAAAATAACTTTCCACCTTCGCGGCGACACAATCGGCACACCGCGTCTCTATATCTAGCCATAGTATTTTCGCCTTCAGCGAAAATGATTTTGGATTTTGGATTTGCGATCTTGGATTAACTCCGATTTCGCAAGGCCAGTTTCCAACACCATCTTCGAGAAAAAGTTTACAGACAGCGCCGCTGCCCTTCATCCTTTCGATAAACAAGGATCGAAGACCAATTCTTCAATCCAAAATCCGAATTCCAAGATCCAAAATCGTCAGACGCGCCGACGCTTCGGCGGCCTGCAGCCGTTGTGTGGGATCGGTGTGGTATCGAGGATCGAATTCACGCGGATACCCGCCTGCGCGATAGCTCGGATAGCCGATTCACGGCCGCCGCCCGGACCTTTTACTCGAACGTCAACCTCACGCATTCCCGCCTCACCCGCCTTGCGGGCCGCTTCGCCGGCAGCCTGCTGTGCTGCGAACGGGGTTCCCTTTCGCGAACCGCGGAATCCGCGAGCACCCGACGACGACTGAGCGATCAAATTGCCCTGCGTGTCGGTTATCGAGATCAGGGTGTTGTTGAAGGAAGCCGAGATATGAACTATCCCATAAGGGATATTCTTCCGCTCTTTCTTCTTGAAGGTCTTCTTCTTTGCTGCTGCTTTAGCCATGTCTCTTTATATCTTCCCGATCACCTTAAGTGACCGGCGTCAATTACTTCTTGCCCGGAGCCTTCTTCTTCGCAACGGCAGCTTTACGCGGACCTTTGCGGGTTCGAGCGTTGGTCGACGTGCGTTGACCGCGGACCGGCAAACTGCGGCGATGACGGAGGCCGCGATAGCAGCCGATATCCATCAGACGCTTGATGTCCATCTGGACACGCTTGCGGAGGTCGCCCTCGATCTCGCCTTCCGTGTCGAGCACGGTTCGGATCTTGTTCAGCTCGTCTTCGCTGAGATCTCGGATCTTAGCACCACCGTCAACACCGGCCTTGCCAAGAAGGTCCACAGCACGGGCCCTGCCGACGCCATAGATGTACGTCAAACCAAGTTCTACCCTCTTGTTGGGCGGCAAATCTACACCTGCTACACGAGCCATATTTCTCCATTTGGGATTTGAGATTCTCGGATTGCAGATTTTTTTCAAATCCCACATCCGAATTCCCAAATCAGAAATCCATTTATCCCTGACGCTGCTTATGCTTCGGGTTCTCACAGATCACCCGGACGATCCCCTTTCGGTGGATGACCTTGCACTTATCGCAAATTTTCTTTACTGATGGACGTACTTTCATAGCACCTCTTGCTGGAAGATCCGCCTATTTCTACGGGAGATCTGCCTTCTATGCGTTCTTCTTTAGACGGATACCTAAAGGACCAACTGCTTAGTAGTTGGACAAACTTCTAATGTTAGCGAAAAGTCGCCAAACTTTCAAGCTCAGGCTGCAGATTTAGCTGTCTGGCCCTTTTCGAGTTCAGACTTCTGCTGTTTTGTTAGCGTCAGGATCTCCGGGCCATCGACAGTGACGGCGATCGTGTGCTCGCAGTGAGCCGACGGCTTGCCGTCCGCCGTGATCACTGTCCATCCGTCTTCAAGCGTTTTTGTCTCGGGAGTGCCAACGTTCAGCATCGGCTCGATCGCGAAACAATATCCCGCCCGTATCTTCTCTTTCGTACCGGCACGGCCGTAATTCGCGATCTGCGGAGCTTCGTGCATCGACCGCCCGATTCCATGCCCCGTGTAATCGCGAACGATGCCGTATCCGAACTTTTCCGCGTGAGCCTGGATCGCCGCTCCGATATCACCGACCCGCTTGTTCGGACGGCACTGCTCGATCCCGAGCATCAAGCATTCCTCGGTTACCTTGATCAACTGCTTGAGTTCGTCAGCAATTTCGCCAACGCCCACTGTGATCGCCGTATCGCCCACGAAGCCGTCCAGAGTGCACGCCATGTCTAGCGAAATGATGTCTCCTTCGACCAGCGGCACATCCTTTGAAAATCCGTGTACGACCTCCGCATTCGGCGATGCACAGATAGCGAACGGGAATGGAACCATTCCGCGCGGTTTATAGCCGATGAAGGTCGGGATCGCCCCCGCGTCGCGCATCATCTTCTCGGCAGCGGTGTTCATTTCAAGCGTCGAAACACCGGGAGCGACCATCGCACGGAGAGTTTCGCGAACCTCGGCGATAAGCTCGCCGACGGCACGCATCTTCTCCATATCCTTTTGCGATTTTGCGATGATCATTCTCTTTCCAAACAGGACCCGCGATGTCGCACTCAAAACGCCGTCGATCCTTGAATTTCCAAACACGTCTAGATCAACTTGTCGAGGCTGCTGTAGATCTCTTCGAGTTCCCCGCTGCCGTCGACCTTTTTCAATCTTCCCGACTTCTCGTAATAGTCGATCAGCGGTTTCGTCAGCTCGTCGTATGTTGCAAGCCGTGTCGAAACGCTGTCCTCGTTGTCGTCGGCTCGATGTACAAGTTCGGCGTCAGGATGCAGATCGCATCGGCCATCAACTTTCGGCGGCTTCGAGTAAACGTTGTAGATCTCACCGCAAACCGAGCACGACCGACGTCCTGTCAGTCGCCGCATCAACTCTTCCCGCGGTACATCGACCTCGATCGCCTGAATCACTTTGGTCTGCTCCGCCGCCAGTGCCTCAAGCTGCTCTGCCTGAACCGCAGTACGCGGATAACCGTCCAAGATGTATCCGTTCTTACAATCGTCTCGCGACGTCCTGTCCTGAACGATCTTAAACGTGATCTCATCGGAGATCAGCTTGCCCGACGCCATGATCTCCTGCACTTCGCGTGCAAACGGCGTGTCGAGCGTCTTCATCTCACGGAACATATCCCCGGTCGAGATCTGAGGAATTCCGCGGCGTTCCTGCAATAGTCTGGCCTGCGTTCCCTTTCCCGCTCCGGGTGCCCCGATTAGTACGATGATCTTGTTCATTCAAAGTTTTAGCCACCGAGGACACGGAGTAGTCGAGAAACCGATTCTCAAAGATCTCTGTGGACTCTGTGGCTAGAAAATACTCTAGTTTCGGCGACCGCGAAGTCTTGATCCAGCGCCGAGGAAGCCTTCGTAATTTCGCATCACAAGCTGGGCTTCGATCTGCGAAACCGTGTCCATCGCGACACCAACAAGGATGAGCAGTGACGTTCCGCCGAAGAAGAACTGGTAGCCCATACCGGTCGGGATCCAACTCAATCCCGGCGTCGCCTGCAAAAATGCGTCGATGCGCTCCCCTACGAACGGCAGTCTCGCCACCTTAAATCCGCTCAGCAGTACCTGCGGTATGAACGCGACCAACGCCAGGTAGATCGCTCCGACCGTGGTGAGCCGGGTCAAAATCCCGTTCAAATACTCCGCGGTCGGTGCCCCAGGACGAATACCAGCCACGAATCCGCCGTGCTTGCGGAGATTGTCCGCCACCTCGTCCGTATTAAAGACGATGGTGATGTAAAAGAACGTGAAAATAACGATCAACGAAATGAAGACCAACTCGTAATACGGATCACCGCCGGTGAAGGCTTGAAAGAATCCGTGGATCCGTGCCCACGCCGAGGTCGTATCGCCTTGTGCCGGCGGAAATGCCGCGAATAATGTTTGCGGCATCGCAAGCACGGACGAAGCGAAGATCACGGGGATAACACCGCCCATATTGATCTTCAGCGGAAGGCTTGTTTCCTGACCACGAAACGTCTGATTTCCTACACGCCGGCTTGCGTAAGTGATCGCGATCTTTCGTCGGGCCGATTCGACATAAACGACCAGGGCTATCAAGGCGACCAGTACGACCACCAGGAAGATCACACCGAGCGTTTGCATCGGGTCTCCACCCGAAATTCGTCCCTGCACTTGCAGCACCGCATTCGGAAGTCCGATGACGATACCGGCAAAGATCAGCAGCGAAATACCGTTGCCGACTCCGCGTTCGGTTATCTGTTCACCGAGCCACATAACGAAGATCGTTCCGGTCGTCAGCGTAACGACAACCAGGATCGTGGCCGGCCACGTATCAGGAATGATCGCGTTGCGTGCGAGCCATGTCGCTACGAAGAAAGTCTGAACAGAGCACAAAACGACCGTCAGATAACGCGTCCACTGATTAAGCTTCTGACGCCCGACCTCGCCCTCTTCCTGGATCTTCTTGACCGCAGGAGAAAGAACGGGCAAAAGCTGCATGATGATCGACGCAGTAATGTACGGCGTTACACCAAGAGCAAAGACGGAAATAGTTCGGAAGTTTCCACCCGAGAAAAGATCAAGAACCCCAAGCAGCGTCCCGGCCACTTCGTTCCAGACTCGCTCGAGCTGTTCTTTGTTAATGCCCGGCGCCTGTACGTGCGCACCGAACCTATAAATGGCAAGCATTCCAAGCGTGAACAAGATCCTCGTCCGAAGCTCGGGGATCTTGAACATGTTTTGGACCGCGTTTAAAAACTTCTCCATATGAATGTAAGAGTGACGCCTTCAGGCGTTACTCTGCAAGTCAGGCTAGCCAGAAAACAAGCGGCTAATTCCGCCACCCTTACGCAGCAGCTTCGACGGCTTTGACGATCTCAGACGCGGATCCGCCGGCTTTTTCGATCTTGTCCTTCGCGGTCTTGGTGAAACGGTGAGCCGAGATCTTCAGGCCCTTGGTGATGTTACCGGTGCCAAGGATCACGAGGTCATGCTTCGCCTTCTTGATCAGGCCGCGCTCGTGCAGGATCTCCGGGGTCACTTCGTCGCCCACATTGAAATTCGCTTCGATCTTAGCCAGGCTGATCTCGATCCACTGCTTCTTGAAGATATTCGTGAATCCGCGCTTCGGAAGCCGACGCTGCAGCGGCATCTGTCCGCCTTCAAATCCGATCTTGCTCGAATAGCCCGATCGAGACTTTTGCCCCTTATGGCCGCGTCCCGCGGTCTTGCCGAGTCCCGAACCGGGACCGCGACCGACGCGCTTCTTCTTATGGGTCGAACCGGCAGCCGGCTTCAGGTTATTTAATGAAAGTGCCATTTCTAGTTTCCTCTTGAAACTTATCAAATCGCTAAGACGCGAGAGTTAAGGAGAATCGATATCAATCCTCCGCATCTCCGCGTCTTTGCGGTTAAAAAATACTATTCAACGATCCTAAGAAGGTGCGGGATCTTCGCGACGATGCCTCGCATCGATGGCGTGTCCGGCCGTGTTACCTTCTGGTTGAGCTTCGTAATGCCGAGGCTCGATACGATCAGTTTCTGTTTCTTCGCGTAGCCGATCGAGCTGCGATAGTACTGGATCGTTATCGTGCTGCCTGCGTTTTCTTCTTTCTTTGCCATGATCTTAAGTAAGAGTGACGCCTTCAGGCGTTCCCTTTTATGTCAAGAATAACGCCTGAAGGCGTCACTCTTACGACTAAACCAAATCCTCGACCTGTTTGCCGCGAAGTCGTGCAACTTCGAGCGGAT
>JBEBGW010000277.1:0-5907 GCA_040081025.1 Pyrinomonadaceae bacterium
ATCCGAACTCACGCGCGGCGGTGATCGCATCCAGCACCTTAGCCAACGCATCGACCCCGGTAATGTCTTCGAAGTTTTTCGGATCGAGACTGTCGAGACTGATGGTTACCCGATCGAGTCCGGCCGCCTTCAACGCTTTGCCGTGTCGAGGGAGATCGAATCCGTTGGTTGTGAGCGCGATATCCGATAACCCGGGTTTCAACCTCGATAATTTCTTGACCAACTCCGGTACATCTCTGCGAATCAACGGCTCGCCGCCCGTCAGCCGGAGCTTGTCGATCCCGAGGGAAACAAAGATCCGAGCGATCCGTTCGATCTCCTCGAATGTAAGTATCGTTTCTTTGCGCGCGAGCGGGGGCTCACCGTTGGGCAGGCAGTAGAAGCAGCGAAAGTTGCACCTGTCTGTCAGCGAGATCCGCAGGTCCGATATCTTTCGGTTGTATGAGTCAGTCAACATCCAGGGCAGTCAGTTGCGTCGGTTTATCATTCAAGGCTTTCGCGTTCCTCTTTAAACCAGAGAGTTTTGTCCGCTTCATCGCGGACCCACGAAATCTTTCGACATATTCTTCGTGCACCATTCTATCAATACTATCGAGCGAAAGTGATGTTTCTCCGTGCCGCGGTTCGAATCTCGGCTCGTCGGTCGGTTTTTCGAACCGGTTCCACGGGCACACGTCCTGACAAATATCGCAGCCGTAGAGCCAGCCGGTGAGGTTTTCCGCGATCTCATTGGGGAGCGTTTGATCACGGAGTTCGATCGTCGCGTACGAGATGCACTTGCGGGAATCGACAACGTAAGGCTCGACGATCGCAGACGTCGGGCAAGCATCGAGGCACGCCGTACACGTGCCGCAGTGGTCGTCAACGATCTCGCGATCGTATTCCAGCTCGATATTCAGCAGCAGTTCAGACAAAAACACCCACGAACCCAGTTCCTTGGTGATCAGATTCGAATGTTTGCCGATCCATCCAAGGCCAGCTCGCACCGCCCACGCCTTTTCCATTATCGGCGCAGTGTCCACGCAGATGCGGCCTTCGATCTGCGGCGATTCGTCTTTGATCCCGTCGAGCAACAACCGCATCCTTTCGCGCAGTACATCGTGGTAATCGTCGCCCCACGCGTACCTTGAGATCTTGCCGCCCCCAAGGCCATCGGAGTGGGCGTTCGGTGTGAAATAGTTCGAGGCGAGCACGACCACGGAACGAACATCCGGCATCACCGTCCGCGGATCGGCCCGGTCTTGATCCGGGCGATCCATCCAACGCATTTCGCCGTGATAGCCCAGATCGAGCCATTTGCTCAGGCGTTCTGCCTCGGCATCTAGTCGATCGGCAGGCACGATCCCGCACTTGGCGAAACCGAGTTTGGCCGATATGGCTTTGATCGTTGCGGAAAGTCCTCGCACCACTATCGATTATCCGGTAGTTTGAGGAGTCTGCGAAGTCGGTAGGTCGTTTGATTCGATTCATTTCGCGACGGTGATTTTGAGTCATTTGAATCAAGATCTAGGACTTACACGAACTTTCAACAACTTAGCGACGGTCCGTAAGTTGTTTGTTTCGTTCCATTCTGCGACCGTGATTTTGTTCCATTTGGAACAAGGTCTATGACTTACACGAACTTTCAACGACTTACAGCCAGTCCCATTCGCAACTTTTTTAAAGAGGTCACAGTTTGGAAGTGGGACATAGCTGAGTCAAAGCCAACCGTCAGGTTTTCAAAGATCCGCTCGCCCGAACTTTACCGGGCCGAGTAGAATCCCATAGATGCAACGTTATGTCAACATACGATTTCGTGCAGACGTAGGAAGAACACACTCCCCAATATTCAGGTTACCGCCTTTGGCCTGTCGCACAAAAAAAGGCCGCAAGCGATGAAACTTGCGGCCGACGAGGAGGAGTATGAGAGTTCTTAGAAGCTGAACTTCGCTCCAAACTGGAATTGACGCGGATCGTACGATGCCGTCGGACGGCTGAAGAACCTTCCGTTGCCGGCTCGCTCACCGAAGGCGTTGACGTCAGTGAAGAACGGGGTTGCCGATCCTTCGTTGAAACGATTAGCCAGATTGAAGACCTCGCCGATCAGGTCAAGACGGAACCGCTCGCCAAATCGGATCGCACGAGTAAGTCGCAGGTCAACCGATGCATATCCGTGCGTCAAACCCATGTTGCGACCAAGACTTCCGACCTGGAAGTCACCGTTAACGATCGGTGCAAAACAAGTATTTAGCGGGTTCGGGTCGGGAGCACAAAGCGTACCGTCAGCATTCAGCCGCGGCCGGTCGGTTTGCGATGACTGATCATTGTTTGAGTCAACGTTCGTAATGATGTTGAAAGGTCGGCCCGAGGAGATCTCGATAATCGGAGCCACCGTGAATTCCGAAAAGATCTTCTGCCAGGTGCTTCCGCTTCTCCAGCTTGTCGGTGATGCGACGAGGCCGCTGAACACAAAGCGATGACGCTGGTCGAAGAGCGAATTAGCTCTTTCCACACGGAAGTCACGAGGGTTCTGAGGGATCAGAAGAGTCTGCAGATCCGACGAATCGTCGATTGAGTGTGACCATGTGTAGCTGGCGAGAAACGTATAGTTGTTTGCAAACCTACGTTTCAACTCCATGTTCATCGCGTTGTAGCTCGAGTTGCCGTCAGAAACTTGCGCATTAACCGCACCGAATGGCGTATAGGTTCCCGGTGTTCTTAAGGTTCCACCGAGTTGAGAATCAAGGGCTGCCTTCGTCAAAGCCGGGCCTCCCAATGCTTGTGCAAGGAAGTAGTTCGGAGCATTTGGACGGAAGAAATTTGCGATTGCCGGTGCGATCACTCGTTGGCCGGTTGTCGTATTCAACGAAATCACGCCGGGAATCACGTTGACCCAGGTTCCTGGAGCCGTACAGGCTGCGGGGTTTACAGTTGAAACTGCCTGTGTGCTGGTCGGCAGGGTGCCAAAACAACGGACGTAATTTGCGATCTGCAGTTTAGTGTCGGGAGCATTCAGGTCAGTCGGGTGCGGCAGATGGCGGGCTCCGACATAGATGTAGGAGACACCAAGTGACATATCCTTGGTTATTTGCTGTTCGACGCCAAAGTTCGCCTGGGTCGCGTAAGCATATTCAAAGTCTTTAGCTATGGGCAGTGTGAACGGAAGAACCGCTCCAAAGCCGGTGTAAGTCTGGTCGTTGAACCGCTGGCGCCCAAATTGATACTGAGCGCTGGAAGCTACGCCGGGAGTTGTGGGGCTTCCGTAAGCGGCGCATAGAGCTGCGTTCGAACCTTGTGCACCGCAGACCGTTCCGTGAAATACCAATGCGGCATTCAAGAGCGTTGGTGCGCCCGTCGTGGTGTTGATAGGAAGCGGGCTGCCGGCCGTAAGCACCGATTGCTGCTGTTGCGATGCGTCGGCGATGTCGGAGTTGAACGCTACAGCCAGAAGCGGATGGTCGTAATATAGCCCGATCGATCCGCGAAGAACCGTCTTGCCATTACCAAACGTATCAAACGCAAACCCGAATCGCGGTGCCCAGTTGTTGTTATCACGCGGAATGCCCTGCTGGACGCCGATAGCATCCTGCGCGGCCAGAATGTCCGCATCAGAAAGCGTGACTCCCGTTAAAGGGTCTCGAATACCTACAGGGGCCGTGGTTTGCGTCAGTTCCACGTCGTAGCGGATACCGTAGTTTAACGTCAGCCGACGCATGATCTTCCACGAATCTTGTGCAAAGAAGGCCAGCGGCGTGTTCCGGATCTCTGAGACCGGGTTACCGAAACCTTGAATATAATTGGACGGCAGACCAAGGCCGTAGCTTTGGGTCGGTGTGAATGCGGGCAAGCCGAGTTGTCCGAAAGCGGCGTTGAGGTTACCTGAGGCAAACTCACCGAAATTGAAGAGGCCCGCAAAATTCAGTTCGAAAACGGCCGACGGAATGCGGACGAAGTTAAAATCGCCGCCGAATTTAAACGTGTGGTTGCCGGCTACCCAGTTGAAATTGTCAGCAAATTGGTAGCGATGTTCGGTTCGGTCGACCGGCGAGAAGAGTTCGCGGCCGATGAATGCGGTTCCGGAAATGTTATACGCAACGGCATCGCCGTTCTGCGATTTGAATGTCGTATGTCGACGTCCATAGCTGAACCTGAACTCGTTCGCCATTGTGGAACTCAGCGTCGTATTCAGCGAGGCGCCGAACGAGGTGTCTTCAAGTTCGGTGATACCGGTACGTGAAAAATCGTTCTGTCCGAGCGATTGATTCTGCGATTCCACCTGGATACCCGTCTGGTCACCAGTGTTGTAGCCAAACCGCATCGTCAGATAATTGTTGTTGTTGAAGGCATGATCGCCTCGAACCGAAAAGTAATTAGCACGCTCGGTGACCGGGAAGATGCGATCAAGGCTGTTAAGCGCGCGAAACGCGATCGGAAGACCGTCCGCGTTAGTTGTACCCGAGGGAACGGGTGCTCCCGAAATAATGAATCGCGGTCCAATGGCTCCCGGAGTGATAGGAGAGATCGCCGGACACACGCTTCCGTCGTTAGGACTCGTAAGTGGGTTGCTGCCCGTGAGAGCCGTCTGTCCACCACTGGATGCAAAGAACGCGTATGCCCGAGCAGCACAGATCGCACTTCCAACTCCCGATGCGACGAGCGTATTAATGGCTGCCGCCTGCTGCGGCGTGAGATTTGTAAATGTTCTGGCGACCGGGTTCACGCCGGCTATAACCGGAATAGTCGCCGATGCCGTTAGGTTCCCGACCACATTACTGGTGAAGAATCCTGATTCGTCTCTCTGGCGGCGTTCGTAAGCGGCGAAGAAGAACGTCTTGTCCTTAATGATCGGGCCGCCGAGTGTTGCGCCCCATTGGGTGCGCCGGAAATCGGGATCGGCGATCGGCGAAAACGGGTTCGTCGCCTGTATGCTCTTGTCGCGGATGAATCCGAATACGTTGCCGGAGAAGCTGTTGGTTCCGCGCTTTGTGACGACGTTCACGACGCCGCCGGTCGCACGGCCGAATTCCGCCGTGTACGAGTTGGTGTTGACCTGATATTCCTGCACCGCTTCCATGCTGACGGTGGAGCGTGCGGCGTTGATCGAATTATCCGTAAAGTCAGCTCCGTCAACGTTTACCTGCGTCGAACGCCCACGTTGTCCGCCAATATTCAGGCCGGATGTCGGAGCGGGCCCGATCGGGCGGCCATTGTCGCGGCCCACGGTCGACAAGGTCAATGCAAATCCGGTAGCGCTTCGTTCGTTGATCGGAAGGTTCTCGACGCGTTGCTGATCGATGGTGTTCGAGAGCGATGTGCGTCCTGGTTCGATAAGTTCAACCGAATCTCCGGAGACGTTAACCGTGATATCCGCTCCGCCGATCTCCATTTTGATCGGGAGGCTAGCCACTTGGCCGACCGTTAAGCGAACCGGTGATATGACAGTCTTCTTGAATGTCGGGGCCTCGGCCGTGACCTCGTAGTCGCCGGGGGGCAGTCCGATAAAGGTGTATGAACCATCAGTTCCTGTCGTGACGTTTCTCGAAAATCCCGTTGCGGAGTTGCGAGCGGTTACCGTCGCACCGGAAACGACGGCTCCATTCGGATCGGCGACGGTGCCTGAAAGATCTGAAGCACTCGTCGAAGCTTGGCCAAATGCGATAGAGACGGCCATCGCGACCGTAGCGATAGCAAGAATGGTCTTTCCAATGCGGCTGGAAAAATAGGTAGCAACTGCGTGCATTGAATATTCTCCTTTGTATTCGGGGGGTCGAGGGAACGTGTGCGGCCGTCATAACGAATCGGCGAAGAGGCGGAGAGGCTTGGGCCTCTTCACGTAAAGCTATTCGACTTCGTTTTTAAATATACGGCTTGAAACGTTCCGCAAGACAGATTTGCTACGATGTTTTTAGCCTAAATCCACCGATAAGG
>JBEBGW010000278.1:0-5884 GCA_040081025.1 Pyrinomonadaceae bacterium
ACGACAAAGAACAGCCGCCGCCCGACAACGCGCCGATCGAGGACCTGATGGATTACTGGTCGAAGATGAGCCTGGGTTACGCGGACTTGAATTACAATCCGCAGCCGTCAGCGACGGTGGCTAACCGGATAATGCGGGAGCTGCAGGAAGATCCGGACAAGATCGTCGAATACCTGAACATCTTCCACGGCGACCGGCGTGCTGAGGACATGGCGAGGTCGATGTATCAGCGGCTGGAAGCGGCGGGCGACGATGGAGAGAGCGCGCGGATCGATACGCTGAAGAGTTGGCTGAAGACGAACACCGACGATTTCAGTGGTGAACTTGAAACGGTCGCGTCGCGGATAAGGGATGCGAACGAGTACGTCGACAATCACGAAGATCTGCTATCACTGACGCGCGTGAATTGGGACAAGGCCGAGCCTATCGTCACGCGGATGTACAGCGACAAGGGCCAGAAGGTTTCACAGGTGCTGGCGACGTGGGCGTTGTATAAGCGGGCGAAGGAGTCGGGCGGGATCGACGTCGACAAGTATCGCGACGAACTGAAGGCTGTCGTCGAGAATAAGGAAGCGACTGGCGGTATGCGAGATCTCGCACTTGACGCTCTGGTGAAAGACGACGAATGGCCGGGACGCGACGATTGGTACGTGTCGCTGCTTGCGGACGAGACGCTCTCGGATCTGCGTGTGAACGGGCGGTCGTATACGGGCCTGACGACGATCATGTATCACGTCTCGGACGACCGGCTGACCGAGCGGATGATCGGCCTGATGTCGAGCGATAACATTTGGGTCCGCACGGCGGCCGCGAAGAATCTGCTGATAAGAATGGGCAAGCTGACGGAGTCGGCTAAGAACGAAGGATTGCGGCGGCAGATAGTCGAGTCGATGCTGCCGTGGCTTGCGAAGAAGGATTGGATAAAGGCGGACTCGAACCAGCGGTCGGCGCTCGTGCAGACACTTGCGACCGTTAAGATGCCCGAAGCGGTGCCGGTGCTGATCGAGGCTCTGAACGCGAAAGAGTCGATGTCGTCGCCGGTGTATGCGACGAACGCGATCGCAAATGCGGCGAACGCTATCGCCAACGCAGTGAATGCCGCTGCAAACACCGCAAACTTGGCGGTGTATACGGCTAACGGTTCTGCCTACAATGCCGCGAATATGCCGGCGAACGCTGCCGTTTTCTATGAGGAACGAGAGTATTTCCCGCTTCGAAGTTCGGCGATCTCGGCGCTCGGGAATCAGAAAGATCCGCGGGCGATCGCGCCGCTGCGAAGGGTGCTTGTCGATGCGCAGGAATGGGAGCGGACGTCGATCGTAAAAGCTCTGCTCGACTGCAATGGGTTCACGACCGAAGAGCAGGTCGCGGCGATCGAGTTCATGGCGCGGAGTGCGGGTGATATTGACGAGGCGCTGAACGATGACGAGACGGCGGCGGGGTATAGCGGAGCGGTTAAGGACCGCGCAATGTTCGCTCTTCGTTCCTCGATAGCCGAGCAAGGAACCCGCGTCCAGCCGGCAAAGGAAGAGGTTGAAGAAGCGGACAAGGAGTTTGACGAGTATCGGCCGCCAACCGAGGAAATTGCTGAAACCACGAATTTTGTTTCCGATCACGATCATGGCGCAGGGGATCCAAAGTTAACAGAAGATACGTTAAAGTTCCTGGTCGCCACTCAGCTTGTCTCGCTGGACGATCCTGACGAGGCGTTGGTCAGAGCGACAATCGATCGGGTCGCGGCTCTCGATCCGCGTGAGCCGATCGTCGCGAATGCGTTGCGGAAGGTGATCCTCGGGTGGAACGGAGCCGCTGTCAATTCCATGATCATGCGCGATACGCGTGCAGGGAAGTTGGACGTCGACGCGATCTTAAAACTGCTGTCAAAGCGCAAAGAGCTGCGTGAAAAGCAGATGTCGGACGTCGCCGAGATGCGGGGCGGGGTTCCGGCTGCGAAGGGGATAGGGGCGTGTCTGCTCGATGATAAAAGCGACTACGATTCGATATTGACATCCGGACCTGATGCGGCAAAGGTCGCGTTGTTCGCTTGTGCGCGGCTGATCCGGGCGGAACTTCCTCTCGCCAAGGTCGTGCCAAATTTGAAGAGCGCGAACAAGATGCTGGCTATGGCCGCGGAACGGTATCTCGAAAGCGAAGATTCGCACGAAGCCCGGGCGGTGATACTCGCGGCTTATCCCAACCAGGCAAAGATACTTGGGGCGACGACCGTCTTTAATGTTCCGGGTCTCGAGGCGACGCCGGGCGTCTTTTTGCGCGATGTGTTCGCTTCGGTGAATCCTTATTTCGGAGCGGAAGAGTATGCGTATCTTCCGTTCATGCAAACGGGCGAGACGGAAACCGAAAAGCGTTTACAGAATGAAGTGAAGTCCAAGCCCGATCTGCTCGGGGTTTATTCATTCGACAAGCAGTTCGTTCGGATATATGCGGATCGCGCTGTGTTCAGTTGGGAAGACGATCCGGCTCGCTATCGGGAACGCACGCTTGAGCCGCTGCAGTTCGAAAGTTTGAAGGCATACTTTGCGAGTTCGCGCGTCGATGAACTTCCGCCGTTCCTAGCGTGTTCGTCCGAGTGCGAATCGAAGCAGCTGCTGATGATCGGGAAGACCGGCGGCCGGCGCGTTTTCGTAAAGAGCGAAACGAAACTTCCGCAATTTTTTGCGAATTTGCAAGGCTTCTTTGACGAGATGAAGAAGCAGCCCGCGAAGTTAAAATACTATGCGGGCGAACAGGCTCCCGGGCTTGAGGTGCTTTTTGATGATGAAGATCTCGCGGCAATGAGCGTGTGGAAGCGCGGCAATGACCTTCGAGTTTTGATCGCTGACGAGCCGCGTGAGAAGGCGATAATACGTGAGGTCGACCGTCAGAGCGAGGCGGAGTCGGCTCAACTCCAGGCCGAGGAAAAGAGTACGGACGGGGTCTATCAGAAGTATTACGACATCCGCGAGACACGGCGGTTCGAAGCGAGCGGATGGTTCCGCGTCGGAGACGGCAAGCTCGGTGAGAAAGCTGCTCAGCCTGCGGAGGCCGAGTATATTCCGGCGAATGACGGCCACGTGCCTGCGGCGGCATACGGGCAATGGTCGGCGAAGACCGCGACATTCGAGATACGGGCTGACGACGGCGGTTTATATAAGATCGCGAATGGGCGGTCGGTCAGGCTTCGTCAGGGTAATTATTCCCTGCCGGTGGTTACCACGAACGGCCGCTGGGCGATCGTGACCAAGTATGACGATTCGGGACAACGGCTTGTCCGCGTGAACCTGGCGAATGCTCGGGAGTACAAAGTTGGAACCGAGGAACAATATCTTTCGAAAGCGATCTGCTATATCCCGTCGCGAAATCTGGTGCTGGTTTCAACGGCGGACGAAGAGGACGAGCACGGTGACTACGACGAAAGCCGTCATGGTTCCGCATACGAAACCGGACGCGGATACTCTCTATTGAATCCTGATACGGGAGCCGTCGTTGCCGCCGTCGGCGAGGTCAGGCCGCTCACTCAGCAAACCTTCCGCAGCCTGCAGCCGGTCACCGGTACGACCACCGAATTTTGGGCTGCCCTTCCACGCGGGAAATCAGGAACGCTATTCGGAATCTACTCGACCCGAACCTTCTCCTTCAAGCCGGTGCTGCGTCTACCGAAGATCATCTTCGACAGCGTCGAAATGTGGGTCGATGAGGGTGAGAAGAAGGTCTACTTTATTCACGAAGGGCATCTGCTTTCCGCGCCGTATCAGACTCAGCCTGCGCAGTCGTCAAGGTAGCGGGATCTCTATTAGGGTTCCCGGTCGGATACTTTCAATGGCTTCGTCGATGACTGGAAGAAGAAGCTTGACGACCGGAACTTGATTGCTTGGAAGTACGATAACAGCAAGATCAGTTGCAGCGACGTTTTGTTGAAATCGGAGATTTTGGTCGGAAGTAATGAAAACGCCGAACTGATCATCGACCAATTTCAAGAGCTTCCCATTCTTGACGCCCGCCCATCCCATTTCCTGGACAGTGACAATGTTGTGAGCTGGCAAGCCGCGTTTGACAATACTCGGAACACACTCGTCGATGATGACTCTCATTCGGCGAGGCTTAGATCGTTGAGTTCCGATCGAAGAAAGGCCAGTATACTCACGACCTGCTCACGAGATACGGTCGGAAAGTTCTCAAGAAACTCATCAAGTGAAACTCCAGCCTCAAGATTCTCAAGTAGCGCCGATACGGGAACACGAGTGCCGGCGAAGACCGGAACTCCGCCCATGACTTCGGGATCGGTACTGATCGGCACTCCTTTTGAGACGGTGATCATCAAATCCAGTGTAACACACGGCTGGGAGTGGATCTTATTCGTACCGCAATGACTCAATAGGATTCAACCGGCTGGCCCGGATCGCGGGCATTACTCCGGCGACGAATGCGATGCCGCAGACGAGCAGCATTATCGCCGCGATCGAAAGCGGTTTGAATGCGAACAGGCTGAAGCCTTCAAAGGATTCGCCATAGACACTCAGCAGTACTCGGTTCGTGATAAGGCCGGCAACTATTCCGATCCCCGAGCCAAGCAAGGCGCCCCAGAAACCGATCAGTATCGATTCGAGAGAGAATATCGCGAAGATCTTCCCGCGTCCCATGCCGAGAGCTTTCTGCAGGCCTATTTCCTTGGTGCGTTCCATGACGGCGATCACGAGCGTGTTTATAATGCCGAACGAAGCGGCAAGCAGAGCGACCATCGCGAAAAGATTCATGGCTGTCTTGAAGATGCCGATCGCGTCATAGGTACGCTTGTCGCTGTCGGCGATGGTATCCCCTGCGAAACCGCGTTCCGCAAGTGTTTTCTTCACCGATTCGATGTTCGCGGTATCGTTTGAGTCCATCACCATTGTGAAGGCGATGAATTGGTCCGGTACAGCCTTGTTCTTCTGATCGTCGTGAAGGGCCTTCGCAGTAACTGCGTCTACAAACGACGAAGTGTTCGTCATCATTCCTTTTGTCGCAACTCCAACGACGTTCAACTCGACTGTCTTCGTCGAACCATCAGGGATCTTGTATGCGAGTATCGCTTTCTTGCCGATGAGGTTGGCGACTGCAGGGTCGTTCGCCTTCGCAAGGCCTGAAGGAATGACGATCTGCCCGGCACCGGAAAGCCCTGTCCCCGCGTCGGTCTTTGCGGTGATGCCGTCGGAAAGGAACGCGACATCTGCCTTATACTTCTTTCCCCCGTCGATAGATATGTACTCGGCTCTGAAGTTGTAACGCGGCGTCACGTTCACTACGCCGTCGAGCCCACGAACCGCGGCCTGTATCTCCGGTTCGGTTATCAATACCGAGTTGGGGTCGATGTTCGCTTCGCTTTCGTCGTTGGACGCTTCCTTATATTCCTGCGGCGAGCCTCTGCCCGCACCCTCGGGACGCTCGATCTTTTTTCGAACGATGATCCCGCGGTCGCCTTCGATATTCTTTACCTGGCTTTCGACGTAATCGCGCATGCCGTCGCCCACGCCGTTGGTCATCGTCAGTGTGAACGAGCCGACGAATATGGCGAGCACAGTCAGGATGGTGCGGAGCTTGTTTCGGAAAAGGTTGCGGTTCGCGGTGTTGATCAGGTCCCAGGTTTTCATTGTGCGGTCGCCTCCTTCTTTCGATCGGCGACGATGCGGCCGTCCTTCATTTCGATCACTCGGTCGCAGCGTGCGGCTAGGTCCGAGTCATGAGTGACGACGACGAGCGTTATCCCCTGTTTGCGATTGAGCTCGAACAGCATTTCTTCAACCGCGGCACCGGTCGTTGAATCGAGATTGCCGGTCGGTTCGTCGGCGAAGATCACCTCGGGCCGTCCCACCAGAGCGCGTGCGATGCAAACCCGCTGCTTCTCGCCGCC
>JBEBGW010000279.1:0-5884 GCA_040081025.1 Pyrinomonadaceae bacterium
GATTCAAGGGGACCTTTGAAGGATCCGGGACACCTAAGGCCGACAGAGCCTTACTTACTACCGGAGCGGAAGGATCAGTGCCAACATCGAATGCTGCGGGTTTCTTGGAAAGCGAAACATGCTTGATGCCAGACGCAGCTTCGCCGGCGTCAAACAATCCCGATTTGAGACTCGCTCGCGGATCCTTCGCGTCGGCTCCCTTCATTCCGGGCGGCAGCGGTTTCGGGGTTGGAGCCGGTGGATTCTGTGCATTGACGAGAGTGTCGGCGGACAGAATAAAGGCGGCCAGAAATACTACGGTTATCAGAGTTTTGATTCGGTTCATGGTTTCTTTTCTACGTGAGATTTGCCCAATAGGTTCTGCATACTTTTGATCTCGGCCCGCTGGCCGCTGTCCACGTCGCTTGCAAAATTGAAAAGCTCGGCATCCTGCGCGGTTCCCGGACTGTCGTGAAGGTCTTTTACCATCACCAGAGCCCCCTCGTGATGCTGGATCATTCCCTTGAGAAACAGCAGCTCAAAGTCCGATCCTTTCGCGGCTTTCAGAGCTTCCATTTGCTTTGGAGTAAGCATTCCGGGCATCTGATGGCTTGGTGCCGCAGCCTGATTACCGCCGTGTGCGTGCGAGTTATGCTGGTCTCCGCCGCCCGTCATCTTCATTTCGGTGGATTGTCCGCGAGCCTGAAGCCAACGTACCATAAACGCCATCTCGTCCGTTTGCGATTTGCTGATGCGTTCGCCGATAAGCCGAAGATCTCGGTTCTCGGTACGCTCCTCGATCATATCCGTCATCACAACCGCCTGAGCGTGATGCATGATCATTCCCTGCATAAACTCAACATCTTTCGCCGATGTCGGCGGCAGCGTTGGCCGGGTATTGGCCGGCAACTGTCTGGTCGCTTGTCCCGGTGCTCCGGGTTGGACCACGACCGGCGATTGGGCGTTCGCTGTGAACGCAAACGTGAATGCCAACAGCAGGATCGACGACATTCTTGTCCATTGTTCAATTATTAGAACTCGCATTTAATTAAGTAGAAAAGTAACACAAAAACGAGGCCCGACCGAAGCCGCCGAAGGCCAACCCGGGCCAGTTTGTTTGATTCCCTGCCCCAACCTTCGGTTCGCATCGTTCTTCAAGATCAATGAAAAGAAAACCGCCCGGCTATGCGGTGAGGGAGGTAGGATCGCTTGTCCATGTTGGGTGGTGACCACGGATTATCGGATATCGTCCCTAAGTTGTTTGATTCGATTCATTTCGCGAGGGTGGATTTGAGTCATTTGAATCAAGATCTATGACTTACGGGTAGTGTCTTTAAGTAACACCTGAACACGTAAGTTGTTTGTTCCGTTCCATTCTGCGGCAGTGTTTTTGTTCCAGTTGAAACAAGTTCTATAACTTACGGGCTCAACCTTCACGTCCCACTTTAGGTAGTTGAAATGAGAAGCATCCGGAAGATCTGTGGCAAAAGGTCACGCGGCTTTGAGTTGTCAAAGAACACTCAGCAATGACCGGGCCCAATCAGAATGCCATAGCTGCAACGCCGTGTCAACACACGATTTGGTGCGCTTTCTGCAAAACGGCGAAACCACGCGATCGCACGAAAGTGCGGATGCGGAAAGAGGTTGATGCGGATCGGGATGCGCGGCGGAAAGGTACCGCATGAAAATTCGGGCGCATTTTATGAGTTGTCAGCGGTAGAACTGGGCTACCAGTCTTTCGTTTTTAGTCCGCCATTTTGGCTAACGGTCTTGCCCATGATCTTCCCAAAAAAGGCGATGTCGCCCTTTGAAGGGCTGCTCCAATAGGATGGGCTGGCGCTGAAGTAGCCTGTTTGGCCGCTGTGCATTTCCTGGCCTTTTTGTGTTTTAACATGTGCGGCTTCGTGCATTGCGGCGCCGGCGATGACATCGGGCCTTACAATTCCGCCGACTTCTGCCCGGTCGTAATAAACTTCGCAGATATTTGTAACAGTTGCGGTTAGACCGATCAGGTTCGTGTCGCTACGAGCAAGAGATATGTCACCACCGTTCGCGCCGATCACGCTGTAGTCGGTGTTCGGCACGATATAGACGATCACGTCCGGGCCGGTAGCCGATGGCACCCAATTGTCAGGGCACCAATATGCTTCCATGGTGCCAAACTTTCCCTTCCCGGCTTCCTTCAGATATTTACCTAAAATACTGCAGACACGGCCCCACCAACGGAAATCCGGGTTCTCGGATCCTCTATGGTGGGCGATCATATCGTTTAAATAGAAATTAAAATCAGCCATATAAGTACTCCACTTTTGTCCTGCAAACTGAAGTTATATTGCGTGGAAATTTAGCATCGAAAGCCGAATCCCACAACCGTCAGACCAGTACCGCTCTTTTTTCTCTCGTACATTTGATGGACACACCTCGTATTCCCTTTTTGCATAAAAGATAGGAAGAGCGTCGAGCCCCTACTGGAAAGCGTATCTTGGTGCATCATTTCATGTATTTTGACAACTCGGATCGAATCAAAATAAACTGTTCGCGTTCCGCAGATATCACAATTCAAAATCAGGTGACAATCAATGAGTTTTTCTCGAAGAGAATTCGTAAAGACTGCTGGCATCGCTCTAGGAGTGGCCGGGGTTTTGCCGAGTTGGGTGTATGACGCTCACGCGGCCGACGAGGCGTTATTTAATGTTAATAAAGATGCGTTGGCCGATGCGGCGTTGGCGACCGCCAAACGTCTGGGAGCTTCGTACGCCGACATTCGCATAAACCGGTATCGACTCGAGGCAGTTAACACTCGCGAGCGGCAGGTGCTGAACGTCTCGAGCGGCCAGAACTTTGGGTTCGGCGTGCGTGTGCTGGTCAACGGTACATGGGGATTCGCCGGGAGTCCGCTTGTCACGGCGGATGAGATTCAGCGGGTGACGAAAGAGGCCGTCGAGATCGCCAAGGCGAACGCTCCTTATCAAAAGAAGAAGATCGAACTCGTGCCGACGCCAAAGGTTGTATCGACGTGGAAGACTCCAGTTGAACGCGATCCGTTCGACGTTCCGGCGGACGAGAAGATCGCCACGCTGTTGAAGATCAATGAAGCTGCTCTGAGTGTTGCGGGTATCAACTTTTGTAATTCGTCGATGGCGTGGGTGAACGAGCAGAAATACCTGGCGACGTCCGACGGATCGAAGATCGAGCAATACCTGATCCGCGGGAATCCGAGCTTTTCGGCAACGGCCGTGAACCGGACTTCGGGAGATTTTCAGGCTGTCAGTTCTCTTCGCGAAGGTCAGGCGATCGGCTACGAATATATGTCGAAGCACGATTGGGCAGCGGAGGCAAAGACCGCTGCCGAGCACGCCGTGATGAAGCTCTCGGCTCCGTCAGTCACGCCCGGTAAATACGATCTCGTTCTGCATCCGTCGCATCTGTTCCTGACCATCCACGAATCTGTCGGACATCCAACCGAGCTCGATCGTGCTTTGCTGTGGGAAGCGAACTATGCGGGCACAAGTTTCCTTACACCGGACAAGACCGGAAAGCTGCAGTTCGGTTCGAAGATAGTCAACTTTGTCGCGGACCGAACGCAGAAATTTGGGCTCGCATCTGTCGGCTGGGACGACGAAGGTGTTCCAGGACAGGAGTGGCATTTGGTCAAAGACGGCACGTTCGTCGATTGGCAGACGACGCGCGATCTGGCGAAGGTTGTCGGGCGCGATAAGTCGTACGGGTGCCTGCACGCGGATAGCTGGGGCAGCGTTCCCTTCCCGCGAATGCCGAACGTATCGCTGCAACCGGCTGCCGGGAATGTCTCGCAGGACGACCTGATCGGCGGCGTTGAGAACGGGATTCTCATTTATGGACGCGGCAGTTATTCGATCGACCAGCAGCGTTACAACTTCCAGTTCGGCGGGCAGACGTTCTGGGAGATCAAGAACGGCAAGGTCGGCGGAATGCTCCGCGACGTAGCTTATCAATCACGAACCACCGACTTCTGGGGAGCGTGCGACGGACTTGGTGGTCGAGCAACTTACGAGATACCTGGTTCGTTCAACGACGGCAAGGGCGAACCGGGCCAGTCGAACGCCGTCTCGCATGGATGTCCGGTTGCGAGGTTTAGAAATATCAACGTATTGAACACGGCTTCATCCCCGAACGCCGGACAGATGGAGGATGATCACTAAAATGCTGCTGACCGAACAAGAAACGAAAGCGTTTACTGAAAAGATACTGTCATACGTCAAGGCTGACGATGCGTCGGCGAGCGTTGGAAGCGACAAGCTTTCACATCTGCGATTCGCGGGCAACAACATCCTCACCAGCGGAACTCGAGTTTCCCGAAGTGCGAATGTGACGGTTTGGGTTCAAGGCCGACGTGGAGCATCTTCAACGAACGATCTTGACGACGCGAGCCTCAAGGACATGGTCGAGCGAGCCCAAAAGATCGCCGCGACTGCTCCGGTGGATCGCGAGTATATGCCGACGCTCGGAAAACAGGATTACAAGCCCGTAAATGGCTATGTCGAGTCAACCGCGAACCTATCCTTGTCTGCTCGAGCAAAGTCCATCGGCGCGATCATATCCGAGTGTGAAAAGAAAGGCGTTATCGGTGCCGGGTTTCACTCGGCCCGAGTCCAGGCGGGCGGTTCGTTGTCCAAGAACGGAAACTTCGAATATGAGCGTTCGACGAACGTGAGTCTGTCGACAACCGCGAGAACATCTGACGGCCAAAGTTCGGGTTATTTCCTCCGCAGCCATTTTGACACTGCAAAACTCGACACTCAGCGGATCGCGAATGAAGCGATCCGAAAGGCACTCGAAGGCAAGGGAGCGAAGACGATCGATCCGGGAACTTACACGGTAATTTTGGAACCTCAAGGTGTCGCCGACCTAATGGGCAATCTAGGCTTTATGTTCAACGCGCGGAATGCCGAAGAAGGCCGAAGTGTTTTTTCATTGCCGGGCGGCAAAACGAAGTTGGGCGAGAAGATGTTCGATGAAAAGGTAACCATCTATAGCGATCCCTGGAATGTCGAACTTCCCGGCTCTCAATCGGCTCAGGGCGGAATTCCCGCTCAGCGGATCACGATGGTAAAGAATGGTGTCGTCGAAAACCTCACCTACAACCGCTTCTGGGCAAAGCAGAAAGGTAAAGAACCAACACCGGGACCCGTGAACACGATCTTCGAAACAAGCGGGCCGACCAGTTCGATCGAGGACATGATCAAATCGACCGAACGCGGGATACTTGTCGGAAGATTTTGGTACATCCGCTCGACCGACCAGCGAACAGCAAGTTCTACCGGCCTGACCCGAGACGGCGTTTGGCTGATCGAGAATGGAAAGATCGCGTATCCACTGCGGAATTTCCGATTCAACCAATCGGTGACGCAGATGCTCGGGCCGGGTAACGTGCTGATGGTCGGAAAATCCGAACGCGTTGGCGGGTCAGAGGGTGGCGGATCGAGTGCGTCGCTGCTGCCTGCCTTAAAGTTGAAGGCGTTCAACTTTACTTCTCAGTCTGAAGCAGTTTGATGAAGCGTTGGAAGTAAGTCGGGGACATTATGATCCGATGGACACGAATCTTTCTGTCGTTGAGCCTCCTGCTCTCGATTGGCGTCAATCTCGTCGCCCAGGCGGCATTACCTAAATTCGGCAAAGACAGTATCGACAAGGTCGTTGCTGCAATGACGACCGAAGAAAAGGTCGCCCTTCTGATCGGGATGGGAATGGACCTTGGCATTCCCGGCACCTTGATGATGTCTCCCGAGGACAAGGCGGTTCCCGAGAAAGTTCCCGGAGCCGCCGGCCGGACTCACGCAATTCCGAGGTTGGGTATCCCCTCAATTACGCTGTCCGATGGCCCTGCGGGTGTTCGGATAGGTCCCACACGCGCCAATCAACCGGG
>JBEBGW010000027.1:0-21136 GCA_040081025.1 Pyrinomonadaceae bacterium
CGCGCGACAAATCCTTCGATCGCGTCGGCGTGCGTGAAAACCAGATAGACCGGAAAACGCAGCTTGAGCCGCTGCATTACCTCGTCCAACCTCGCCCTCTGAACTTTTGCGAGTTCCTCGATCTCACGCTCGTCGGCTTTAAGAACGCGGTCGGCATCAACGACCAGTATCACACCGTCGAGAGGACGATTTGCCCGGTACTTCTTGACGGTTTCGAGAAGCGAAGACCATTCGTCGGCGTCTAATCCCTCGGTCTGGTAACGGCCCGCGGAATCTATGAAGACCGCTTCGCTGGTTACACGCCAATCGACGGTGGACGTCGGCCGAACAAAATTCTGCTCGGCTGCTCTTTGGCTGGGAAGGTTTTGAAAGTTGAGATTTGAACTAATTACGAGCGAGCTCTTTCCGGAGCTCGGAGCACCAGCGATGAGGTACCACGGCAGTCCGTAGATCGCGTCACGCCCGCCTGTTCCAAGGTTTGACGATTTCAGGAATTGGACCGCTTCCTCGGCTCCCGTGGAGAGATTGCCGTAACTACCGGCTGGTGCGGATGTCGGGGCTGCGGTCTGCCCATTCGATGCAGCAGCTGGGGCGTCACCCACATTTCCGGCTGCCTCGGCTGCCTTGGCCGCCTTTTTCTTTTTGCGCCGAGACATTATGAAACCGAACAGAAGTATGAACGGCAGGGTCAGCAGGATGAATGCGACGACAATGATCGTACGTTCCATATATCCGAGGCGCGGATATGGTACGAGGAATGTCGCGAGTGACATCACTCCGTAGAATGAACACAGCCCTCCGATTCCAAGGAGCGTTTTCAGTTTGCTGGTCGGCAGTTTCATCTTGTCTGTCAGTTACGGCAATGCTCGGAGCGGTTTACACTCGAAGCTTTTCGACAGTTTCCTGCAAAAATTTTGACGAAAGCAGGAACATCACCAAATAAACGATGAATCCAAAACCTATGAACGCGAGGGCTCCGACTTTGGCCCAGATCGGCATTCCTTTTTTCTCAGGTGGCTTTGGCTGGTCATTCGCGAGCCAGTTGGGAGAAAGCTCTACCGATTTGATCTTGCCCGCTTTGACGAGTTGATTCGCCGTATTTTGCATTGTGGCAAGCAATTTCTCCTGCTCGTACACGGCATAGCGGCCTTTAAAGCCGAGAAGCATGCAGTAGTAGTAGATCTCTACCGCATCCTGCGTCACCTCGATCTGCGGTAGCATCGACTCAAGCTTGTCAAAGAACTTATTTCCGGCGAGCTGCTCTCCAAAAAACTTGAGCTGGAGCGGATTCTTTTCCCATTCGTGTTTTAGCGGGAAATTGGCTGTGAGGACGGCCTCATCCACGAAGGCCGCGAGCCCGAACTTCGATACGGAGACGATCTTGTGGTTGAAGCGATAACGCTCCGCTCGACGGTCGAAATCGTCGAACATTGCTTCCACCTTCGGACGCAGGTCAGGTGACGGGGTCACGATACCGGCTTTAACTCGTAGGACCAGATCAAAGATCGGTCCGGCGAACGTTATCAGGTCGTTTTTTGCAGCTACCTCGCTCATTTATTAAGGCTTAACAGCGTAAAGTTCGAGTTTTTCGTCCGGAATGTCGGTCGGGACATAGACCGAGATCACCTTGGATCCTGCGATACCGCTCCAGTATGGCCCGATGTTATCGAGTTGAAAGTACTTGAACCCGACTCGCGTCGGGATCGGAGCGGGCGGAGGGCTTGCAAGCGTAAGAACCACACCCGGCAATGCCGAACCGATGACAGAGTCGATAACATCGCGCGACGCTATCTTCACTACGCGTGGAACACCCTCGATAAGTTTCGCCTCTGGCATTTGGGCTCGCACGGCAAGGAAGAAGCTGGCTTCCTTGATGAGACGTTCGTCGTCTATACGACCGACGTACAGCGTGTCGCGCGTCTTCTCAAGCGGAATAGCGACACAACGGCTCGGGATTACCGTCTCAAGCAGATCTCGCAACTGGCCCGCAAGATTGCTGAAGGTGAAGTGGAGATCGTCGTGGTCGTACTTAACGATGTCCTTCGGATGCATCTCGATCGAGAATGTCATTAGCTGTCCGATAAGCCTGACGAATTCTTCATACAAACGCTCGGGGTGAAGTACGGGCGAGCGGAAGTAGTGAGACATTATCGGGATCGAATTGTTGATCGTGTGGAGCAGCCAGAAGACCGCCACCTCTGAGGTCGTGAAGTCCGCGAGCGAAGCATTGCTCTGCCGGCGCTGTTCCGAAAGGCTCGCGCCCTTGGTGATCAGGATCTCAACGATCTGCCGGAGCATTGCCGTGAGCCAATCGTTTGCCGAGATCTTCAGGATCGGCGGGATGTAATCTTCGGCAACCTTGAGTTGTCCGGTTGGTGTTCGCTGAAGTTCGGCGATCTTCATAGACGTAAACCCGTCACGAAGTTCGTCGTCAAAGATGATCCGGAGATTACTTTTTGCGTAGGCGACTGCCTGCTCGTTCGTGCCGGTCGTTTCGTCCTTTACCTGTTTTCCTTCCTGCAGATAGCGAAGGTTTCCGTTCGATCCGGCTCCGCTGGCCTGAAAATTTGCCTCGCCCATCTTCTTCGCGGGAATTGCGATATGGACGCCGAGACGTTCGGCATCGACTCGAAAATGATTTCCGATGGGTCTCATCTCGGGAGCGGCCTCGGCGTCAGGCACGTTGATGAAAAGTCCGTCAGGCAGCACTCCGCGGCACGTGGTTACCTGAAAGTTGCCGTTTGCGATCGACTCGGCGCTGAACCGCAGTTCGATAACGCCATACTCGTGCTGCATTATCGATCGAACCCGCGTGTTCAACAGTTCTTCGTGATAATTATCGAACTGCTGAAAGTGGTGCGGCGTCAGGAGCATTCCCTCGTTCCAGACGATCTTGCGGTATTTGCTCATATAGGGTCAGACGACAATAGTAGAACGAGTTTGAAAATTAGTAAACGCGCCGACCAAATTCATTCAAAACAATCGATTTGCCTAAAAACACGACGCGAGAAATCTTTGCAAATCGGCTCCCGGCGCTCAGAAGCAAGGTTTATACGTCTAACACATCGATATTGACGCCAAATTCCTTCGGATTTTGCGCAATTGTGCCAATAGCGAGAAAAGTCAGGGCTCGGTCGAACTCTGTTGCAGTTATCTTTTGTCGCTTTTCAAGAAACCAGATCGTCCGGATGGTTCGGGAACTCTCGCTTACTTCGTTGGCGAGACTCTGGATCATATTACGCAACTTCATGGTGTCGCCGTTTACACCTTGCTCGTAGGCGGCGATCAATAGAAGACAGTCGTCGCCGCGTTCCATCCCAATGTGTATTTTTAGCTTGTCGATCACCGGGGACATTGTCTTCGCAGTTGCAACGACATCCCCTCGGGAGGTTCCGAGTTTCGCCACGGCGGCTATTGCCAGGAATTGCGGCGGAAGTTTGCTGTTGGCAGCCACTTCCTTCAGCCGGCTTCCGTTCTGTTTCGCGGCCTTTAGGTTATCGGATACCGCTGAAGACGAGGCAAGCTGCTTGATCTTGGCGCCCACTCGCTTGGCCTGTTCGCTCGTCAAGAAGGCCTTATCGTCGTTCTGCGAGATCTTCCTCAGGAAACTCGCACCGTTCACCTCGACCTTAGCAGTTTCCGAAAGATTTGCCGGCGTTGGCGACGGGAGATTGGACGGGCCCGAATTGGACGTCGGCGTAGTTGGCGCCGGAGTCTTGTCGGGATCCTTTTCGCTCGCCGGCGGATCGTCGTCAGGGACGGGATCGTCATCGCCGTTATTTACAGCAACTACGGACGTGTTTCTTGCCAGCACAAGATAGGCTACCCCGCCCGCGAGCGACATCAAAACAAGAGCCAGCACCGGTATTGCCAGGATCAATCCGATCGGAACCGACCGTCCGGAAGCGGGAACCGCGGTGGCGGGTTTTGCTTTCGGCACTTCGGGAGCAGCGGCCGGAACCGGTTGGATCGGCTCAATGCGGGGTTCGGCGATCTCTACGCGCACCTGCAGGCCGCCGAGGCTGATCACGCTGCCATCAAAGATGGGCACGGGCTCGAATACCGGCGATCCGTTGAGTTCCGTCCCGTTGCTCGAACCAGTATCGCTGACCTCCCAACGTCCCGCAAACTGTTCGATCTGTGCGTGGCTTCGCGACAGCCGCGAATCGGCAATTGCGAGGTCGCAATTCGATTGTCGTCCGATCACGAACTTCTGTCCGTCAACGCGCACGCGGCGGCTAACGCCATCAGGATCGGTGAAATTTAACCAAAGTTCGGGCATCCCGTTTTGCAGAAACTCGGGGCGGTCGGCAGTTCCAGTTACGGAACGCTACTTTGAATAGGTCGACAAGGGTTGAAGCTTCAGTCCAAAATCCTGAGGATACTCGCCAATGATCGCCGCCGCAAAGAATTTCGGAACATACTTAAAATTCTCCGATTGAAACTGTTTCGATAGCTTGTCGCCATTCGCGATCAGGGTCCAGAAATCTCGCGGAAGGCCGCTGTCCGTTTCAAGCGCCTTGACCAGGTTAGTACTCAGCCCGCCTTCGCCGCTATTGTAGCTCCCGATCGCTAGGGGAACACTCGCCGGGCCAGTTCCATATCGGCCAAGCAGAGCTTTCATATAAGAAGCCGCCGCACGAGCCGACGGTTCGGGTTGGCAGCGTTCGTCCGGATTTGATGGTGATGCACCCGGCCTAGTGTCAAGTCCGTGAGCCTTGCCCGTCGCCTGTGTGAATTGGAACATTCCGAGCGGGCCGGTCGGACTCTGAAGGCACACGCAATGTTCGGATTCGATCATCGCAAGGTAGAGTCCCAGCCGAGGATCGGTCCCTTTCTCATTGAAAGCCTTAACTATGAACGGAGCGTTCTTGCTCGCCCGTTCGTATGTCGCCTGGAGATTGTCCGCAAATCCGCATGTCCCCGTCTTTTTCGCAACGTTCGCCCGTTTTGCGTATCCATCGGTAAATCCCTTGATCTTATCGAGGGCGGCCGCCGGAACCTCGTCACTGCTGTTGTTCCCGATCACCTGAGCCATCTTCTTAGCCCGATCAGCAAGATACGCCCGCTTCTCCGTGTCCGAAAGATCCAGGTACTTTTTCCCCGCGGGCATGATGTAGCCAGTCGGTTGTGACTTTGGGTCGGTCGTATTCGGCAAAGGCGTGTCCGTGGTCGTCGAGCCCGTCGAACTCGTGCCCGGCGTCGGCGTCGGTTTGTCGTCTTTGTCCTTATCCCTGTCTTTGGTCGTAGTTGCGACCGGATCGTCGTCGATGTCGTCCGCTACCTCGACCTCGCTTCGTGCGAGTACCCGATAAGCGACGAAGACGCCCGCAAGCGCGATCACAACGAATGCGAGTCCCACGAGGCTGATCGCGATAATGCTAATGTGAGAGGTGCCCGAACCGGAGGTTTCGACCTCGACGACGACGGCTCCGCTGCTCGCGGCCGCACCTGACGTTTGTGGAGCAGGTGCCGTCTCCTGCACCGGTTCCCGAAAATATACCTTCAAGATCGTTTCGTTGCCGATCTTAATAGTGTCGCCGCTACGCAAAGGCGTACCGGCCGGTGCCGCTGGTTGGCCGTTAACGAAAGTTCCATTTGCAGAATTTTCATCGACGATCCAGACGCGGTCACCCTCGCGGTAAACGGTCGCGTGAAGACGCGAAAGGGAATTATCGTCGAATCGATGTGTGGCGTCGGTCCCGCGGCCGAACGAAGTCCGCTCGCGATCGATCGCGATCTCTCGCGATCCTTCAGGAGTCGGGTATGTAAGGATGACCTCGAGCATCGTGAAAACGGTGTAGCGGGATGGAACTACGTAGCCAGTTTATACAACTCGGCGAATGGACGGTCCTTGAGCCCGAATTTCTGCGGATTCTCACTGACGATACCGGCTGCAAAGAATCTAACGATCCTATCGCGCTCTTCAGGCGTCTTTATAACGTTCCAAACGTCGGCACGATTAGCCGGCAATGAGGCCTTCCACGTTCCGGCGTCTGCCGGAGATTTCCCAAAGGCCGCCGCAGCATATACCGCATCCCGCTCAAAAAGACCGATATAAACAGACTTCATGTACATCCCCGCGGCCTTCGCGGCACATTCCTGCTTCGGATCGGACAGAGTTTCAGTTCCGCATGGCCCGTTATATCCGTTGGCTGTTACAAACTCGGTCGTCATCCGAAAAATGCCTTCGTCGGCTCCTTGCTTTGCGGAATTAAGCTTGCTTCGGCTCAACGCGAGGTAATAGCCAAACGCCGCCGGAATATCATTCTCACGAACAAACGCGATGTTGATCGCATCGCGATACTGGAATGCTCGGTCGAAGTTTCCGGCCTGTGCGTACTCAGCGGCACGTTTCTGGACTTCCTCGAGGAACTGCTTGTTCGACAGATTATAGGTCGCGTTCGGCGAGACCTTTTTCGCGAGTTGTGCTGACAATTGCTGAACTTCAACCAGCGAAACCGTCTTGCCGGTAGCCGCCGGACCTGTGTTCGAATTGTTCTGAGCAACGGTCGTGTTCGCCGGCGGCTCGACCTTTCGTGTCTCGAACGCCAATGCGACCGGCGCCGGTTCGAAGATACGTTCGCCGTATTTGTCCACGAGCACTATGCCCAGGACGTGATCGAATCCATCCGCGAGATCCGGATGATCCTTAGGATCGATCGTGGCTTCGAACGGCTCGCTTAGAGAAGTGGCAAATTCCGCCCCGTCGATCGTAAATATCGCCTTTGCAACGCACCCAGCGTTATCTGCCTCAACTTCAATGTCGGTTTCCTGAGTGATCGTGTCGCCGGGCTCGGGGCTAATGATCTTTGCCGTTGCGGCGCAAGTGCTGCCGCTTGCCATATATATCGCACCGCCGCCGATCGCCATTGCTAAAACGAGAGCCCCACCGGCTCCGGCAAGCTTTGCACGGTTCTTTTTCTTTTCTTCGGGTGTAGCTTCCGGCGCGGGAGCGGCTTCCGGTTCATCGCCACCTTCTTCGGACTCTTCCGGCTGATCCTCTACCTTAATTGTGAAAACCACTACGCTCGAATTTCCGAGGATCGCATAATCGCCGTTTTGCAATTGGTGTTCGCCGGAGAGCGGAACTCCATTAAGCTTCGTCCCGTTCGAGCTGCCGAGATCGACAATGTAGAAGCCATCTTCCCGCTGTTCGATATAGGCGTGGTTTCTGGAGATCTTTTCGTCGGAGGGAAACGAGATTATGTTATCGGGCGTGCGGCCAATGGTCACCCTGCCGTTCACCGGAAACTCGTTCTCGCCTGCCGATACTATTCCTTCCTGCATCTTTCTAATCGCAAAAACCAGCCGCGGAATTCCGCACTCCCGTCAGCATATGACGATCAAAGGCGACCATTTTGCGGTCAGAGCGTGGGTTCGCCGCCTTGGGGTGCCAGGAACAAGTAGTAGATAACGCCAAGGAACACCGCAATAAACGCGACCATCGCGAGCAGGCCGAGTACGATCATCGCGATCCTGGCTCCCGCACTTCGCTGTTTTACAGCAGGTTCGGCGACGACCGGGGCTGGTGGGGCGGCAAGTTGCTCAGTTAGGTCGGGTTGAGGCTCAACGTCAGGTTCGGAGGCGGGCGCCGCGGCTGAAGCCGTAGCCGCCGAGTTTGGAGACACGTCTGTCGGCGGAGGTGCCTCGAAGGCGACCTTATCGAGATAGCCCTCTGGCAGATAGCCGCTCGTCTGCTGAAACTTCGGCTCCGGCATCTGCCATCCCTGATTTGGCGAAGGGACAGCCGAGTTAGCGGGATTCGGAGGCGTCGTGTCGGCCTCCGAGATCGGAGGCTCATTGCTTTGCTCGTCTTCGGTCATAGCATTTCACTCCATCTTCTTGGGGATATGGACCTACTTCTGCAATTCGAGTACGTCTGAACGCGTTATTATACCCGTAATTCGTTTAAAGTCTTCTATCAAAACAGCGGGCGACTTTTGCAGCTTTTTCTTGATCTCGTTCAGATTTGAATCAACCTCAAGAACCGGGAAGCTTTCATCCATCACATCCGATACCGGCGATTCCATTAGATCGCGATCCTGCAGAAGCTTGGTCAGGACGCGGCTCTCGCGAAGGCTGCCGACCGAGTGGTTATCTTCGATCACAGGCATCTGTGTAATGCCGCACTCGCTCATTTTCTCGAGCGCAACGGCAACAGTGTCGGTCGGGGACACAAAGATCAGGTCGGCCGGCGCTCCGCCATTCTTGGTCTCGACTATCAGGCTGCCAGTTATCCGCTGCGGTTCGAGTAGTAGCTTTTCCTTCATCCACTCGTCAGAATGAAACTTGGTCAAATAATGCTCGCCCGTGTCGCAGATGATGAACACGATGAGGCTGTTCTCATCAAGTTCCTTCGCGACTTTCAATGCCGCCGCGAAGATCGTCCCGCTCGATCCGCCGCAGAAGATCCCTTCCCGCCGCGAGAGTTGGCGGGCCATCTCGAACGATTCGCGGTCGGTTATGTTGATGATCTCGTCGACAACGCTGAGGTCGGCATTAACGGTCGGCAATGCCTGGCCGATCCCTTCGACCAAATACGGCGTCGGCTCGGGGACATGACCGGAGTCCTTATACGTCTTGAAGATCGAGCCATACGGATCGGCGCCAACGATGCGGATATTTGGATTCATTTCCTTTAAATATCGGCTAGTTCCGCTGATCGTTCCGCCGGTTCCGATACTGGAAACGAAGTGCGTGATCTTTCCCTCGGTATCTTCCCAGATCTCCGGGCCGGTTGTTTTGTAGTGAGCCGCCGGATTCGCCGGATGGCTGTACTGATCGGGATAGAACGATCCGGGTGTCTCGCTTGCGATGCGTTTTGCCGTTTGGACGTAATGATCGGGTGTACCAGGCTTCGCAGCGGCAGGGCAGACAACTATGTCCGCACCGAGAGCTTTCAGGTAGCGATTCTTCTCAACCGAAACTTTGTCAGTTAGAACGAACACGCATTTGTATCCGCGAACCGCGGCGGTTAATGCCAAGCCGATGCCGGTGTTGCCGCTCGTCGCCTCAACGATCGTTCCTCCCTTTTTCAGAACACCTTCCTTCTCGGCCCAGTCGATCATCGAGATGCCGATGCGGTCTTTGACCGAATAGCCCGGATTCAGGTTCTCCATCTTGGCGTAGATCGGAGCTTTGATCTTTTGCTGTTTGGTAATGTTATTAATGCGGACGAGCGGCGTGTTGCCGATGAGATCAAGGACGCTGTTGTAGAATTTCATTTGATCGAGTATCCAAATGTGGGCAGAAATCTTATAGGTTAATAACGTTAAGTTTAGTCCATCTCGTCCGAAAGCTGAAACGGAATGGCTGTTTTGGCCGTACTAGATGACAGAAAATGAGACAAATTCATACCCGGCTTCTTCTTGCTTTCATATTCATTAACTTTGCCTTTGCCGGAGCCATTGGACAGGCCCCGGCGACGGTCGGCGAATTTCCAAAAGTACGACAAGACACATTCGACAAGGTTTGGAACACGATCAACGATAAGCACTACGATCCGACCTTTGGCGGCGTCGATTGGATTCACATCCGGGAACTTTACCTTCCGAAGGCGAAGGCAGCGAAATCTGACAATGATTTTCACAACGTGCTCCGGCAAATGCTCGGTGAGCTGAAGCTCTCGCACTTTAATGTCTTCCCGCCACCGCCGGCTATAGGAACTGAAAACGATTCGAACGCATCGGTAGGTGTCGAGATCAAGTGGATTGCCGGGGCACCCACCGTGTTTCGGGTCGGTCCCGGTTCGGCTGCGGCGACTGCCGGGATCAAACCCGGATTCGTGCTAAGCAAGGTCGACGGCAAGCTGGTCTCCGATACACTCAAGCCGCTTCTTGAGTCGCTATCGAAGCGCCAGATTACGGAGATGATGCGTCGAGTGTATCTCGAGCGTACCGCCGAAGCGATCATCGGCGGGAAGCCGGACACGAAAGTCCAACTCGAATTTCTCGACGGCGAGAACAAGCCCGTCGCGGTCGAATTGAGTCGAGTGAAATACACGGGTGAGATGTCGCAAGCGCTCGGAAATTTCCCTAAGCAGCGTGTTATTTTCGAATCTCGCCTGCTGCCGGAGAATATCGGTTACATACGTTTCAATATGTGGGTGATACCGCAGGCGGCGAAGATCCGGGCCGCGATCCGCGAGTTCGCCAACGCCGATGGCATCATCATCGATCTTCGAGGAAATCCGGGCGGCGTCGGCGGCCTTGCGGGCGGCGTCGCTGGCCTTCTTTCGGACAAGCAGATCTCGTTGGGCTCGATGGCGTCGCGATCGGGATCAATGTCATTGCTCGGTTATCCGCAGCCTGATCCGTTCATGAAGAAGATCGTCGTACTGACCGATCACGGTTCAGCCTCGACCAGCGAAATGTTCGCAGCCGGCATTCAGGAGAATGCACGCGGCAAAGTGATCGGTGAGACATCGGCCGGAGCGATCCTGCTATCGGTCTTCGATCCGCTGCCGACCGGGTATATGTTCCAGTACGCGATCTCCGACTATAAATCGCCGAAGAATATTTTGATCGAAGGTCGAGGCGTGAAGCCCGACCGCGAAGTCGCGTTAACGCGGGAATCTCTGCTTGCCGGCCGCGATGTCCAACTTGACGCTGCTATTGCGGAGATAAGGAAAAACTAGAGAATAGATATATGAAAAGAATTCTTGGCTCAGTGTTTGTCGTTGCTCTGTTGATTTCAGCAGCCAGTGCCCAGAAACCGGATTCGTCAGCAACGCCAGTTGCAAAGCCTGTCTCAAACCCGGCGAAGCTTCCGGCGGCAAAAGAGATCGTCGACAAATACGTTAAGGCGATCGGCGGCAGAGACGCACTGCTGAAGCACAAGTCTCGAATTGAAACCGGAACCATGGAGCTTTCGCCAATGGGCGTCAAAGGGACGTTTGAAACCTACTCGCGTTCGGACGATCGGGTACTCACAAAGGTTTCGCTCGACGGCGTTGGCGAAATACTTGAGGCTTTTGACGGCACAAGCGCCTGGACATCGAATCCGGTGCAGGGAAGTCGGGTTAAGGAAGGGAAGGAACTCGAGCAGGTCAAGAGCTTTAGTAACTTTTCTCGCGATGCCAATTTGGAAAAGGCGTTCTCTGCTCTGACCGTGAGAGGCGTCGAGAAAGTAGGCGACCGCGATACTTACGCTGTCGTCGCGTCGACCACGGGACTTCCCGATGAGATCCTTTACTTCGATGTTGAGAACGCTTTGATGCTGCGGCGCGACAACATTGTAATTGCTCCCGAAGGCCAGCAGGCGACCAGCGCTTTCCTCGAGGATTACCGCGAGGTCGGCGGAATCAAAACGCCATATAAGACACGGGTCAAGACGCCGGCGTTCGAGATCACCTCCATCACGACCGAAATTAAATTTGACGTCGTGATCGAGGATTCTAAGTTCGTTCGCCCAAAGTGAGGCTTGTTAAATGATCGGTATTTGCTCAGGCATCTTCGGAAGGGGATGCCTGTTCTTCGTTTTTCATCAGATTCGCGACTTGGAAAACGTAATGCACGCCTGAGATCACGACGAGCAGGACGATGATGAAGTACGTCGTCGGTAGAAAGATCGAATAGCCACTGACAGCAGCAAACATCACCAGACTGATCCCGATCACCTGAACGAGCGTACTGACCTTACCCCAAAACGACGGCTTGAATCCGCGAAATCCGGTTATGATATTGATCGCCCCGGCGATCGTGATGATCAGCACATCTCGACCGATCACCGATGCTGTAACCCAGAAAGGAATCGGTAGATGACGGGTCGGCGGCAAGACGTTCGGCAGGGTCAGAATAATGAACGCGACCGTCATCAACAGCTTGTCGGCGATCGGGTCAATGATCGTTCCCAGCTCCGATTCCTGCTTGAATTTTCTTGCAAGAAACCCATCAACGCCGTCCGAGATACCAGCGATCAGAAACACCGCCAACGCCCACTTGCTATAGCCGTAATAGACCAGGCTCACGAAAACTGGGATCAATCCCATTCGCATGAAGGTAAGGATGTTGGGGATCGTCAGGATGGAATTCATTCGACTGCGGCCCTGAGTTCAAGAACCGAAATTTCCGGCGGACATTGGAAGCGGATCGGAAGCACGACGGTGCCAATGCCGCGGGTGATGTAGATCTGCGAGTCTTTGAGTTGATGAAGTCCGGCAGTGCGTCGGCGGCGGATCAGGCGCTGATCGTTATCCCGAACTCGAACCTGGCCGCCATGGGTGTGCCCGCTGAGCGTGAGATCGACCCCGGCACGAGCGGCTCGGCGAAAGATTATCGGATTGTGGGCGAGCAGGAGTTTGAACTCGTCGGGGAACGATCCTTTAAGGGCGGCCGGCAGATCCGTCTTCCCGACCATGTGGTCGTCAACGCCGGCCAGCCAGAAAGAAGATTCCCCCGATTCGATCCGCGTTCCTTCGTTGGTCAATACACGGATCCCTGCCTTCTCAAGATGCTTCGTCACCAGATCCGCATCCGTCCAATGATCGTGATTTCCCAAGCAGGCATACACACCAAGCCGGCCACGCAATTCGCCGAGGACCTTGGCTGCCGGAGCAATATATTTCGCCTCGTGCGAAACGTAATCGCCTGTAAGCACGACGAGGTCAGGCTGTAGCTGGGTCGCAATAGTTACCGCTCGGGCGATGTGTTCGAGCCCGGTGAAGGGGCTGTGGTGAATGTCGGAAAGGTGCAGGACGCGGAATCCGTCAAGCTTCTTCGGTAGCCTCAGTAAGGAAATTTCAACCCGCTCGATAGAAAGGGTATTCGCCTCGTCTATCGCATATTTCGCAACCTTAGCAAGACCGCGTAGGGGCCGATCTCTTTCCACGAGAGCGTTTATCCGATCCGCAATTCGAGCCCGTTGAGTCCGCATACCAACAATTATACGCGGTTATTCTTGAGGTCAAAGGCGGGCGTGCCACCAGGTGTCGTAACGCTCATGTGGTCAACAGTTACCAGTTATTAGTCTTCTGCTACGAGTTTGGCGAACTTCAGTTTCCCGACCTGAAGTACGATAGACGAATCCGAAGCCATCGCGATCTCGGTGGCAGCGGCGGTTGCTTTCTCACCGTTGACTTTCACCCCTCCCTGCTCGATAAGACGACGGGCCTCGCCTTTGGTCGCGACCAATCCTGACGCAACGACAAGATCGGCAAGCCGATAGGTCTGAGCGGCGATCGAGACCTCTTGGATATCGTCTGGCACTTCTTTTTTGACGAAGCGGCGGTTGAACTCGTCCTCGGCGGCGACCGCATCAGCCTGCGAATGGAAATCCTTGATGATCAGTTTTGCAAGATTCACCTTCACGTCGCGAGGGTTCTTTCCGTCTTCGACCTCGGATGTGAGATCTGAGATCTCAGCGGGTGTCAGGTCCGTGACAAGATCATAGTAACGCCACATCAGTTCGTCGCTGATCGACATGACCTTGCCGAACATATCGTTCGGCGATTCGTCGATGCCGATGTAGTTGTTCAGCGACTTCGACATCTTGTTGACGCCGTCCAGTCCTTCGAGCAGCGGCGTGGTGATGACGACCTGCGGTTCTTGGTCAAACTCACGCTGCAGATTGCGGCCCATCAACAGATTGAATTTCTGATCGGTCCCGCCGAGTTCGATATCGGCATTCAGAGCGACCGAATCGTAACCTTGAACGAGCGGATACAGCAGTTCGTGGAGCGAGATCGGTTTCTCCTCATTAAGGCGCTTCGTGAAATCGTCGCGTTCCAGGATCTGCTTGACCGTCGTTTTCGCACACAGCTTAATGAAATCCACAGCAGTGAACTTATCCATCCACTCGCCGTTGAATCTAAGCTCGGTCTTTTCCGGATCGAGAAGCTTGAACATCTGCCGCTTGTAGGTCTCGGCGTTCGCGTTTACTTCTTCACGCGAGAGCGGCGGGCGAGTGACGTTCTTGCCCGACGGGTCGCCGATCATCCCCGTGAAATCGCCGATCAAAAAGATCACGGTATGCCCAAGGTCCTGAAATGCCTTCAGCTTGCGGATCACGACCGTGTGCCCGACATGAATGTCCGGCGCCGTCGGGTCGAGCCCAAGCTTCACCCTTAGCGGCTTACCCGTCCTTGCTGCGCGCTCAAGCTTCGACTTCAGATCCTCCTCGCGGATCACGTCAACCGTTCCTTTCTTTAGAAACTCTATTTGCTCGTCGATGGTCATAGGATCTTCCCACTATTAGGGCATCATTCGGTCGTAGTCCGCGTGCGAGCCGATCCAGAACCACAGCATGCAATCATCATGCTCGAACGCCAGGGCCCGATAGTTTGAACCGACGCGGGCCGACCACATGTCGCCAACTTTCTTGAATCTAATGAAGGGTGATGTGAATCGGCTTTCAGGAGGGCAAAATTTTTATCTGCAAGTTGCTGAACCTGTTTGGGAAGCTGGTTGTAGAGTTCCCAAAACTGCGGGGTAGTGCGGTGTATCACAACGGGCGCGACCGTCCCGCATCGTGCTCGGCTTTCACCTGTTCGATCAATTGGTCAAAGCGCCCGGCTGCCGAATCGTTTTCGATCTGTTCGTCCCACGATCGCTCCCGATATTCGTCGAACCACTCCGCGAACTCCTTCAAAGAACTCCGGGATAGCCTCAGAACAGCATTTTCTATATCCGTAACGGTCTCCGCGTTCATAAAGGTTAGGATAGCAACATTGCACGCAAAAATACAGGGTTTCGGCAGCGAGATGCGCTACAGCTTGCGGTACATGATGTAGGCGTTCGTGAGGCCGTGCTGAGAGTGGCGGATGGCGTCGGGAATCTCCCCGATGATCTCAAACCCGACGCTTTTCCAGAGATTGACGGCAACGGTATTCGTCTTCACGACGAAGTTGAACTGGACCGATTGAAATCCGATGCGCCGGGCCTCGTCGATCGAATGTTCGGCCATCAACTTGCCGATGCCTTTACCTTTTGCATGCGGCGACACCATATACCCGCCGTTGCCGACGTGGTCTCCGAGGCCCGGCTGATTTGCTTTGAGCCAATAGGTGCCGAGGACAACGCCCTCGTCCTCAGCTACATATACATGCTTCTCCGGCGAGAACCAGAATGAGATCATTTCCGATTCCGGCGTTTCAGGCGCGAAAGTATACGTATCTCCGCCCGCGATCACCACTTTGATGATCTGCCAGACGGCGGGCCGATCTGCGTCAGTTGCTTTTCGGATCAATGTCATGCAATGAGAGACGGCAACCGCGGCATTAAAAAGGACGCTAATCAACCGAAACCGTCAGGGGCAGCGTCTTTTCGAAGTTCAGTGGCGACCGCGACTCGGCCGGATAGTGCGCAAATCCCGCACCTGCTGAGTGGAATCTGAAGACCAGCCCGACGGTCGTTGAATGACCGGTGAGTTCGCTCTTAGGGATGGTGAATTCAAAGATCGGATGCTGCGTCGCGTGAAACGGACTTTCGTCGAAACTGATCTTCAACCCGCCTCCAGAACGCTGCTGGCAGCAGGCTGAACTGCTTCGTTCGTCGTAGAGGAATTGCGGGCAGAAAAGGGAAGAATTCGACCGGATGCCAAAGGCTAGGTCAACGCGTTCGTCGATTTGGTTGTTATTGTTCACATCCACGCGGATCGACACAAAATCGCGCTTGCCAAAGTTCACCGCCGGGTCGCTGTCGTCCGTATAGTCCGCGATCGCCTCAAGCCGGAGGATCACGTTTCGTTCGCCGATCTCGTATGAAACGACGTGCGAATTATTCCAGACCAGCGTCTTGAATTCCGAGTTCGTAAGCTGCGCCGAAACGCAAAGATTCAGAACAAAAACGAAGATCAATATCACGATAGACCGGCACATACTCCCTCCTATTTCAAATACTTCTCGAACCAATCCAGATTCGACTGCATCGCGGCGATCTGCATTTTTGGCTCGTTCGGGCCATGGGGCTGACGCGGCAGGATCAGCATTCGCGTCGGGACGTTTTGGCGTTTGAGCGCCATATATAGTTGATAGCCTTGCTCGATCGGGACGCGGATATCGGCCTCGCCGTGCTGGACGAGCGTCGGCGTTGTGACGCCTTTGATATTGAACATCGCCGAATGCTTTGCGTAGATCTCCGGATTCTCCCAATAATTGCCGCCGAAGTAGTCAGGAACAAAAGAGGGGATGTCCGCCATTCCGTTAAAGCTCATTAGATTCGTGACCGGAGCACCGGCTGATGCGGCTTTGAACCGCTTTGTTTTCGTGATGATCGTCGACGTCATATATCCGCCGTAACTCCAGCCCATTACGCCAAGCCGGTTCACGTCAGCGACGCCCATCGCGATCACGTGGTCGACGCCCGTCATCAGATCTTCGTAATCCATCCCGCCCCAGTCCTTTATGTTCGCGCGCCGGAATTCGGTGCCGTAACCGCTCGACCCCCTCGGATTAGGACGCAGGATCGCGTAGCCTTTTGCCGCGAAGGTCGCCAGCGGATAAACGCCGCGGCCGCCGATGTAGTTCTGCTGAAACACGCCCGCGGGCCCGCCGTGGATGTTGAGGATAAGCGGCACCTTCGTTCCGGCGGTATATCCGGTCGGATAGGTCAGCAAGCCCTCGATCTCGCGGCCGTCCTTGCTCTTCCATTTGACGACCTCGGTCTTGCCGACCGGCATCTTTGTATACTCCGAATTTGCATTAGATATCTTCGTCAGGCCATTAGCTGCGGGGGTCATTGCAAACAACTCGGGCGGAGCGTCCGACCTTTGCACTACCATCGCGAGGCCGAAGCCGGAGTTCAGTCTTCTCATCGTAACTCCGTTGATCACCGCGTTTTGAAAATCAACCTCGCGGATCGTTCCCGACGACACCGTGGCTTCGTACAAGGCCGTACCGGTTCCTTTCGGCTCCGTAAACATTATCTTCGAGCCATCGGCGGTCCAGCCGATCACATTCGGCCCGGCATCCAGCGAGACGGCGAGCGCTTTCGGAGTTCCGCCGCCCGCCGGATAAAGGACGAGCCGGTCGCTCTGCGCCCATCGCGGCGGGCCATCGCTTGATGACAAGGCGATCCATTTGCCGTCGGGCGAGTAAGTCGGACTTGCTTCGGCACCGTCTGTTGCGGCGAGAGGTGTGATCCGAGCCGACGCGACCTCGACGATCGAAACGTCCGACGTCGGCCAGTCGTTGACCGATGGCGACGAAACGTGCGCGAAGACGATCCGCGAACCGTCGGGCGACCAGTCGAAATTCGCGACGCTGCGATTCACATCGGAGAGCTTTTTCGGATCACGTTTGCCGCTCGCATCCTTCGCAACCGGGACGACATGGAGCCGTGCGAGCTTGTAGTTTTCCTCGTACCAGCGGAAATCGTTTCTGCCCTTGTCGTTAGCTTCCTCATCCGTCGATTTCACGTCGGCACTCGTGAACGCGAACCATTTTCCGTCGGGCGACCAATCGAAGTTCGCTACCGCTCCTTTCCCGTCGGTGATCTGCTCGGCCTCGCCGCCGGAAAGCCGCAAGACAAAGATCTGATTCCGATTGTCCTTACGGTTCGAGGTGAACGCGATCGCCGATCCGTCGGGAGAGAATTTCGGATTGGTCGAAGATTTGTCGCCGAAGGTTAGCTGATAATTTTCCTTGCCATCGGTCGTGGCCATCCAGACCTGCGTGTTGTATTCGCTCTTGTCCGCGGCCATCACCGTTTCGTTGATCGTGTAAACGACCCGCTTCCCGTCCGGCGAAACATTCGGCGATCCGACGGCCTTCAGCTTCGCCTGAAGTTCGGGCGTCCAGGCCTGAGCGTCGACATTGACAAACGAAGCAAATAGGAAGGCGATGGAAAAAACAATACGGAAACGGGACATTTTTGGAAAACTCCTTAGGGCGAAAGATAGGAAAGAAAACGCCATTATTCTGTTACAGAAATTGATTTTTGACAAAAGGCGATGACGGCGACCAAAGAAAATTTGGCAAGATTTTTCGGATTTTCCGCAAGTAGAGTTGGGGACACCCTCTCATTCTGTCTTCCTCGCGAGCCATAGAACCAGAGATGGAATATCGTTACCAATCGATCCCGCACAATTGCGCCCTGCTCGAAGCGGCGAGATTGAAGCCTATGTACGGCGAGTATCTCGAATGCTACGGCTTCGGCGAGGTGCCGTTCGAAGATCTTGAGTTCAAGGCAGGCGATGCGGACTTTCTTGCCTACGTCGAGGAAGCAAAAGAGATGCGGGAGAAGTTCCCGGGCCTTGAGATCCGCAAGATCGAACTTGGGGCCGACCGCGAAAGCCTTCGATCGGCGATCCGCGACTCGGGCAACCGGACGTTGCTGAAGGCGGTCGAAGGCGGCGACATTCTCGGCGTGAGCATCTGTTCGACACGCGGCGAGCCGATCCGCTTCCTGCCGCCTTATGTCGTAAAGCTGATCGTACAGGAATTCGACAGCTGCGGTTTTGTGGTCTCGGCGGATCTCGCGGAGGCGTTCGGAAAGCTCGCCGATTTCTACCGGTTCTCCGCCGCTTTCGACGAAGGCGTGATATCGATCAAGCTGTAAGCTCGCGTCGCAAGGTAAATTTCCACACCACCCGGTCCCGCGTCTCGTCTCTTACGTAATCACCCGCGACGACTCGCCATTCGCCCAGAACTTCCCATCGATTGACTCCGAGTTTGTTGTACAGCGGCACCGCATGTCCGGTTTCGATCGCATCGAGCATCGCCCGGTTCGCCGCGTCCAGTTTCTGGTCGCCCCGCCGCCCGGAACCCGTGTAATGGATCACGTCCGTCGAATCCCCTTGAAAATCCGGATAACAAGGATTGATCCGGCCGAAGTCGGTGAGGAGGGAAATGAGCCGGCCACAGCTCTGGTAAATGCCGTTGCGGCTTTTGTGAGTTTGGGAGACTTCTTCCCAGGTTAGGATCAGATTAGTCACGAGAATATCTTGCCCGCGAAATACGCGAAAGCTCGCGAAAAGTTCTAAACGCAGAGGCCGGATAATAGACTCTGCGGTCATTGAGATCTCCGCGTTTTAAAAATATTTTCGCGCCGTTTCGTGTATTTCGCGGGCAATTACTAGACAGCATACACGCCGCGATTATCAGCGGGATCATCGCGGGTATTGGCGCATAATGGCCGAGGTCGCGACTATGCATTATCGCGGGTATGGGGCGACGCGATGCCAGAAAATTCCGGCCAAAAAAACGCGATGCCAGGTGCGCGTTTCCGCCAGCATCGGCTGGCGACGGAGCGTGAGGTTCGTTGTATTTGCCGTTCTCTCGTTCGCCGTTCTCTTCGGGCCGCTGACGCTCTTTGTTTCCAGCTCGCTGCTCGCAGGGATCGTGAAGTTTGCGTATGTCGTGACGATCGGGCATCTCGCAGCGAACGGCCATCACTGGCTGATTGAGTTGAACAGCAGCGGGAAGGTCGCAAGCGACTGACTTCTGTATTGCGGGCGGAAGCCGAATAGGACGATCTTGCCTTTGCCGACAGTAAACTCGACCAGAGCCGCCTTGCCCGCGATCTTCTCAGCCCCGAGCGCCCAGCCGGAGAGGAGGATCTGTTTCGGGTCTTTCGGATACGACGCAATGATGCGGAAGTTACGAGTCAGCCCGGCCGTGTCAGTAGCCCGCGCGTTAGCAAGGGCGCCCGATGTGTTGGGGGCGCCCTCCCTGACGGTCGGGCTACCGACACCGGCAGCGAGCGGGTCGGTCTGGATCTCGAAGGCGGGCGAATTCTCAAACCACGCGATCGATTGCTGCGGCATTCCTTTGGCGATCGGGTGCGTGAGGTCGAGCTGGGTGCGGAGGATCGACCCGGGAATGTAAAGTTCCTTTCGTGTAAGCCCTTTTGTGACGTCTTTTACAGGCAAATTGAACTGCTCGATAGCGAAGTTCGACGCCCGGTTCAGGAACACCAGCGTCCCGCCCGCCTCGACAAACTTCTTTAGATTCTCAACACCCTCTTTCCCAACCCCGCCCGTATACTCATCCGGCATCGAGCCCTTCCGATGGCCGTTCAGGATTTGGGCAGCCGATTGGTCGGGAAAGATAAGAACATTGACCTTATCGTTCGGTAACGTCCGAGCTACCTTGTCATCGATCTCCGTTAATGTGTGTTTGTTCTCGGCACACGGGTAATCCCCGGCGGGTATCATCCAGTCAAAATCTTTGAAAATCCACTTCGTCCAGCCCTCATCCATGGAAGGAATCGCCGACGAGTAAATACCGTATTCAAATACCTTTGTACAATCGCGGACTGGACTGCCGTAGAGAGGGACCTCGTTATCCTCGAAGGCAATTGGGGTACTTTTTAGAATGGGTCTCACGGTGAGGTCCATAAGCAACGGCATCGTGTGAGCCGTAACATCATATGGAGCGATAGGATGGCCCGATGAATCGAGTAAGTCTGGATAGGTCTGTGGTTCCAAAAGAGCCTTTGCGAACGAGCCGTAAGGTTGTTCGATCGGAACGAAGATCTCTGTGTCAGCCCATTTTTGACTCTCTCGCACCCGACGACTATGAACTCCTCCGCGTTTCAGAATATCTTGGAGCGCAAGTACATTGAGTGTTCGTTTGCCAGAAAACACAAAACCTTTCGGCTCTCCTTCCTTTCTCGGCCGCACCGCTTCCTTCCCGATCTCGAAGAACCTCGACAGCCATTGCGTCCGGTTGTTCGCCGCGTGATCCAGGAGGCTGAACGCGGCATTGGTCATGTAGTTGGTGATGTTGCGGAGCTTCCATTCGCCGCCTTTCCAGACCGGGCCGAAGTTCGCGGATTCGACTCGCGGGTCATAGCCGTCGTCGGACGATGCGCGGATGTCTTCCCATTTGACGGTGATCGGCGTGGCGAGCTTGGCGGATGCGGTCTCGCTCAGGATCCGCACGCCGCCGTGGTAGTGCGAATATGCCCGAGCCGGCGTCCATGCGTCGTAGGTCGAGTTCGTCGTGATCCCCGCAAACCCCTTGTCCCGCAGGGACTTAGCCATGTAATTTCCAAGCTCGGTATATCCCTCGACGATCTGCTTGGGCACGTTCGGCTCGACGGGGCGCATATACGGCGGCAGGAAGAGACGCGACCCGTTCGAACCCTGCTGGTGGATGTCGTGGACGATCTGCGGGTGCCAGACGTTGTGGATCTTATCGACCGTAAGCTGCGTCTCGACCTGCGTGAACGCGTACCAGTCGCGATTGTTATCG
>JBEBGW010000028.1:0-21119 GCA_040081025.1 Pyrinomonadaceae bacterium
CTTTTATCGACATAAGAAGTAACCGGAGACCCCCAAGATGTACGAGAGGAACGCTTTTCGAACGCCCGCAAAACCGAAGGCCCGGGAAGATGTCCGGTTCGACATCGGCATCATCCTGTTGACCCTCGCCATCCTAGGCCTGATCGCCATCTTCGTTTACCTCGACTGAAGCAGAGATCTTTTAGCCACGAACTCCACTAAGTGCACTAATTTCCGCCGTTTTGTCTCGCTTGCTAAACCTGAACGAGAACGTGGGAAACGAGATTCGTGACATTCGTGTGAATTCGTGGCTAATTTTCCCTATACCACCCGCACGCTCGTCGCGCGTTTTCCGGAGTAGATCCGTGACATGCGGAGGCAGTTGGCGAAGACGCGGGAGGTGACGTTGACGCTGTCGGGTTCGGTCTCAGTGGTCGAGGCGGCGCGGCCGGCTTTGACGAGCCATCCGGCTGCGGCGGCCGAGTTCAGATCATAGGTCGGCAACCAATCCTCGCTCGCCGGCCCATTCCCCTCCTTATCCGCGACCGCAGCCTGCAGCAGCAGCTCGTCGATCTCCGTATCCGTCAGCTCCGGCTCGACGTCCCATGCAGTTATCTTTTTGAGTTTTTCTTTTGGTGTTTCCATATTTTCGAGTGACAAGTGACAAGTGACGAGTGACAAGCAAGCAAGATGATCGATCTTGTCACCTGTCACCCATCACCTGTCACGCCCTTTAGGCTTTATCGGCTATGAGGCAAGCCAAGGCGGTCGGGCGGACGACTTTGGCGCCGTAGACGTGGAGGCCTTTGACGGCGTCGCCGAAGAGCTGCTCGGGTTTATAGCTCTGCAGGTCGACGATCTGCTCGGCGTAGGTGGTGGCGATTCGGTGGCCGGCGATGATGCGGTACTTTTCGCCCGCCGTGTTCGGCACGTTATTGGATTTCAGGATGGTGAAGCCCGCCGCCTCGCCCGCCTCACCGTTCATCAGCCGCATATCTCCGCGGGCTGTGCCCGATCGGACAAAGCGATCGTCTTTGAGCAGCAGCCCGTGGAACCAAGCGGGCACAACGCAGAACCGTCCGTCGATCGGCGTGTTCGCTTCGTCGAGCAGCACGCTCAGATCCACCAGATATTCGTACGCGTTGTCCTTGGTCGGTTCGATCGGCGTCCCGAGCGACCCTATCTTGTTGCCGCCCGGAACGGCGGCGTCCATCAGCCCCGCGATGTAGGTGTCCGCCGCATCACGCAGCTTCCACGAAGCCCGGTTCATCGCCTCGTCCAGAACGTTCACGCTCTGCTGCGCCCGGTCGACGCTGTCCACGAAAAAGTGGAAGTACTTCTGCTGGTCGATCAGCAGCGTCTGGTCCGAATCGGACAACACCTGCGGATCGCCGATAGGCGTGTCCTTCTCATAATCGCCGATCGCTACATCGCCGATCGACGCGATCTTAACCGTATTTCCGGCTAAGCGTATATCTCCTTCGTAATCACGGTTCGACACATTCGTCTGCCCGTATACGAGTTCCTTGTCCAATGCCGAGAGCAGCCGCGCCGCCCATACTGTAGGGATAAATGTTAGTGACATGTGTTTTCAAGTGGTGAATTGTGAATGGTGAATAGTTTCAGAAGGGATCTTTAACCGCAGATGAACGCGGATGAACGCAGATCTTTCTGCCGGTGGTGACCGAATATTTGCGTTGATCTGCGTCTATCTGCGGTTAGTTCTCCTGCAGAGCCGAGCGGACTTCGGCCCAATCGAGCCGCTGGATCTCGGCTGGCGTCATTCGGGCGAGGGCTTCTTTGGTGAGTGTGGGACGGGCGGTGCGGCCGGCGGCGGCGTCGATCGAAGGTACGGCAAACTGCTCCGGCCAGGTCTTCTTCAGATGCTCGACCACCGCCTCGGCATTCGTCAGATCGCCCTCGTCAGAGAACTGAAAGCTCTCCTTAGCCCGTTCAACGAGCAGTCCCGGCGACCTCGCACCTGCCTGTGTCAGCCTAGTCTCAATATCATATACGGCAGTCCGTATACGTATCTCGGCCTTGAGAGCATCATTCTCAGCCGCCAGTTCTTCCATACCCGGCAGCATCAACTGCTCAGGCGCTTCTTCTGTGTTTTTTGTGTTTTCTGTAGTTATGTCTTGTTTCATATTTCGTGTGGTTCGTGGATGAATTTCTAACCGCGGATGAACGCAGATCAACGCGGATCTCTTATTGGGTTTAAATACATCTGCGTATATCCGCGTCCATCTGCGGTGAGAAAAATTAATAGCCGGCTTCGCGGAGGATCTGTTCGGGTGAGACGCCGAGGTCGCGTTTGATGCGGAGGTTTTCGAGCACGTCGCGCTCGTTTACGGGCGAGGGATCTTCCCATTGGGTGGTGAGGGAAACGTCCGGGTGGCCCGCGAGGCGAAGAGCGAACGACATCACGTCTTCCCACACCGCACCGAACTGCTCCTGCCGGTCGCGGACCTTTGCCAGAAACCGCGTCTCGGCCCTTCGCAATGATTCGCCGCTCGGAAATCCGCGGATCTGCGGCATCAGATAATAGAGCGGCGTCCCCGTGACCGACGCCATGTCGATCCGAAATCCGTCCTTCACCTTGAGGAACTGTTCCAGATCGGACGCTCCGAACTCGCCGAATCGAGCCTCGGTGTTCTCGGTCATCCAGACGTTCTCCACGCTCGTCTTGAATGGCGGGATATCTTTGCCACTCTCAGGATCAGTGCGTATCTCGATGCCGGCTATCCAGCGCTGACGGAAGGAGCAGACCTCCATCGCGACCAGCATATCGAGTACGGATTTATTCAACCCATCCTGTACTGCCATCGCGTCGTCCAGCTCCGAGCGTCCGAACGAGCCGATATCGGCGTTGTTGGCAAAGTGAAAAACTGGGACTACCCCGTACGGGTTCGACTGGACCGCAGGCGTCCCCGCCTGCAACGCCTGCGGCGTGTCAACGTAGCCGACGAAGCTCTTCGCATCAGGCAGGAAGTCACCCTGCCCCTTCGACACGTATCGCTCGATGCGATCAGGGTAGAAAAGGTTGAGACGCGTCCGCCTATCTGCACCGCTCCAGCACTTGGCCGCCCACGCGATCCTCCCCGGCTCGTCTTCGTCGTAATGAACGGTGCACGCCTCGGCCGATTGTGGGACTATCTGCACCCGCCCATCCGCTCCGGGCCAGACGATCACATAAGCGTCACCGTTCTTCAGCGCCTCTTTATGCACCTCGCCCGCACGTATCGCCATCCGGTTTGTTCGCCAGATTCTTTCGGCCTTCCGTTCTGTGCTTTCCGTGTTTTCTGTGGTTCTGTTTTCCGCATTCGTGTTATTCGTGGAATTCGTGGCTAATTTCTCTTCGATCCCAAAGCCCTCGATCTTCAGCTTGTCGCGCACCGCATCGACGATCGCCGGACACAGGTTCAACGCGAACTCCCGAAAGAGATTGCCGAACGTGTTCGCAAATTTCTCGCTCGCAAACTGCAGATCCTGTTCGCCCGATAATACCGCCGTGTCTTCCTGTAGCGGGCCGCCTGATTTCGTATCTGTTCAATTGCTTGTTCTAGTGTGTTGTTCATATTTTTCTGTTTGTAACCGCGAATCTCCGCGAATATTGCAAATGTTTTGTTCCGTGTCTTTTCTCTTGTTCTTCTTGTTCCGTGGTTAAGGTTTTAAAGGCCGAACCACGGAACAAGAGGAAGGGCACAGAACAGATCTGAAAAGAACCTTCCCTGGCCTGCGCTCGCTATGTTGAAAGATGATTCGCGAAGATTCGCGTCATTCGCGGTAAAATTCCTATCGCAGCACCAGCCCCGCGGCGACGCCGATGAGGATGTCGCCGAAGCGTTTCCATGGCGAGGACTTCTTTGCCTTGAGCGTGTCGATCAGTTTTTGCTGTGAGGCGATCACCTCGTCCTTGGCCGCTAGCGTCTCACTTTTCGCAGAGAGTGCGGTTTTTAGCGTTTCGTTTTCCGCCTTTCGGCTTGCGTTGAGTTCGGCGAGGATCGCGGTCGTGCTCGTCTCAGTTTCTAGGCGATCTTTCAATAGGCGATTCTCGCGTTCGAGCAGATCGATCAACCGCCTCGATGCTTCGAGTTCAGCGACTGCGGCCGAACATGCTTTGATCACTTCTTGCGGCTTGCCGCCATGATGAGCGGAAGGGCTCTGCCCTTCCGGCGTGGCTCCACCCAATCTCTTGGAGGCTGTGCCTACATCAGCACGCGTGTCCGAGCGCGGCGAGCCGAGCGCAGAGTTCGTCGGTGGTGGTGTCGATTGCGCGTATCCGCCTGGCACGCTCAACATCACGCCGAGCAGCACCAACATCGCCGCTGATAGCTTTAAGTTCTTCATCCTGCCTCCTCGCGATCTGCCCGATCGCCGTCAATTCGCCCTCGAGATATTCGATCTTCTTCACGTACTCACCCGCCTTCGCCTCAGCGATCTGGGACTGATTTTCTGCCTCGTCCGCGCGTTGCCGCGCCGCCTCTACTCGGCGCTCCAGATTGCGGAGTTGATAGTTTGAAAAAAGTGCCGCCAGGGTTAGTCCCACGATGATCGCGGACACTCCGGCGATGATCAGTTTTGTTTGTTTGTTCATTTTCTTACCGCGAATCTACGCGAATACCGCTAATGTTTTCCGGAACAACCGGACCAGGATTAATTAACTAGACTTGCGGCTGGAGAAGGAAGATTCGCGCTCATTCACGTTATTCGCGGTTAAGCTCTCCTTACGCCTGAAGTAGATCTGCAGCAGCACATCGACCGTCTTCCCGATCGAGAAAAACACTATCGGCAGTACGATGGCTGAGAGTATCGAGAGCACCGTCTTCAGCTCGATCGCCGCGAAAAGGGAAGTGGAGGTGCTGATCCACGCGATAAAAATGTTCTTTATGTCGTTCATATGTTCCTTTGCCGAGGCGCGTGCGCGTTACGTGCGGGCTTATGCATTCTTCTCACGCAGCTTGCCAAGGGCGATCTGCCGATAAATAAAGAGCGCGACCAGCAGGCCGGCGATGATCGCGACGACGAGCCAGACTTCCCGTGGTACGCCGGCGACGAATCCGCCGATCGCCCAGACCATCTGCCACAGCGTTCCTGCGATCGTCGCCCACAGCGACTTCGCCTTGTCGGTCCGTGTCGTGGTCGTCACGACGATCCGCTCCGCCTGATCTACACGCGCCGCCACCTCGTCGACGCGCCGCTCGATCCGGTCCATCGTTTCGGAGATGGTGGGAGCCGCGACTTGGGCGTCGCGGCTTTTCGGCGCAGGTTGTTGAGAAGGTCCTGGCTGGGTGTCAGGTGGGGTTTCGACGGGTGGTTGAGGCGTTGCCGCCTCGGGGAAATCGGAAACTTTCAGAAGATAGCCGTGAACGTACATCGGCAAGTTGAGCTGCCAGTTGTCGCGTGCCATCTCTTTTAGAAAGAAAGTAGTGCGATAGGTTGTTGTCCTTAATCGAGGGATGCTCTTTAGCCATTGGTGGCGATGCTCGACGTAGGCCTTGATCCACACCTTCTCATCCCGCACCGGCCCAAGATGCTCGGCAAGCGACCGCCACGAGCCGTGCACGATCGAGTCGTAAACGACCGCGAGCGACAGCGGCAGTGTGAGCCCGAACGCACGGCATTCATCGATCGCGGATTTCATATATCGTTCGAACCCAACCGCGTCCTGCGCGGCCCGCATCTCTTTCGTCGCCGCCGCATCTTTCAGCGCCTGCTTGAATCGCTCGTCGCCGGCGAGGGTGTCGATCGCGAGTTTGGTCTGTCGGCGGAGAACGGGAAGTCTGGACTCGATCGTTTCGCGTCCGGCAGAAGCATCGGTTGCGAGATATTTCTCGATCACCTGAAGCAGCGATCCCGAACGATGCGTGAACTGCTTGATGCCGTACGAGATCCCGGCTCCGTCGTTGAGTACGGCGAGTGCGGCGTAATTGCCGCGTGGTTTGCCGGTCTCGAATATGCTTACTATCGCCATTGCCTTCTCAATATCTTCTTGTTTCATACGTGCAACTAATTCTTGACAGATATACATCCGTTGGATATACTAGAACGGACGGACGATAAGGGACGACGCTAATTCATCTGATTTGTTGTCGCCGCTTACATATCGCCCGGCCATGATCAGACTAAGCGAGATCGCTCGAACATACGATCACAGCTTTCTCAGATCGATAGAGATTGCATTCTTTACTGACTTTTCCGAGAAAAGTGTTGCGGATCGGGAAAGGCCTTCCAATATACGAAAGGACAGAATTGCGAGAAATGATATGAAACAAATGAACGACACAAATATTCGTCCGAAACTCCGGCTGTCGGAGGTGCAGAGGCTGATCGAGAAGCATCGGATCATCGTCCCCACACCTACTCGCCGCACGCTAACGAACATGTGCGAGGACGGCCGCCTTGAGACCGCTGCAAACCCGCCCGGGAAGCTCGGGTGGCTCGTCTACGAAGATTCGTTCTGGAGTTGGGTCAAGAGCCTTGATGGCGAGTAGTTAAACTCTTGCCGAAGGGCGCGAGATTGCATATCCTTTTCTGGTTCGGTTAACCGACATTTATATGAGAAAGATAAGCCTCGTCGTTCTCGCCTTTGCGGCATTCGTTTCGGCTGCGTATTCACAGGAAAAGCTACTCACCGTCGACGACATCTTCAGCCCCGATCCGGCGGTGCGTGTACCGTTCGGCGGGTCCACGGTGCGGATCACCTGGACGGCCGACGGACGCTCGTTCCGGCAGATGCAGAACGGCAAGCTAGTTCGCGTCAATGCCGAGACGGGCGAAGCCACGCCATACTACGACGACAAGCGATTCGCTGCGGCTCTGGTCGAGGTCGCTAAGCTTACCGAGGCCGACGCTAACCGGATGGCGAGCTCCGTCGCGTTGCAGTTCGACAAGAGCGAGTCGGCGATACTGGTGAATCACGCAAACGATGTTTGGCATTACACGGTAGCGACGGGCATTCTCAAACGCCTGACCGACAACGCGGACGAAGAGAAAGAGGTAGATTTCTCGCCCGATGGAAAGTGGGTCAGCTATGTTCGCGAGAATAATCTCTACGTCGTCGAGGTCGGCCGTGGCCGGACGAAGCAACTCACTCGTGACGGCAGCAAGAATATATACAACGGCTATCTGGTTTGGGTTTACGAAGAGGAACTCTACGGACGCGGCAACAACCGAGGCTACTGGTGGTCGCCCGATTCGTCGAAGATCGCGTTCCTGCGGCTCGACGATTCAAAGGTGCCGCCGTTCGTACTGCCGAACGACACCGTCACCGATCAGGAGATCGAGAACACGCCGTATCCGCAGCCGGGCGATCCAAATCCGCTCGTTCGGCTGGGCGTTGCGGATGTCACGAAGTCGACCTTTCTACCGAACGCCGGCCGGATTCCCGGAGTCGGAAGCCGCTTGCCCGCGTCGGTCCAACGCATCGGCGATTCGGTAAAGTTCGCGAATCTGAGTGTCTACAAACCCGAGGACCTTTTGATCGCGCGGGTTGCCTGGTCGCGTGACAGCGGCATTGTGATCTACCAAGCTCTAAACCGGGAGCAGACGTTTTTGGATCTCAATGCGTTCGAGGTGCAGGGAAAGAATCTAAAGGTTCTTCAGGAAACGACCGCGGCATGGGTCGAAGTTTACGACAATCCGGAGAATCTAAAGGACGGCTCGTTCATCTGGCAATCGGCACGTAACGGCTGGCGGCATCTGTATCATTACGACGGCCGCGGAAAGCTGATCCGGCAGTTGACCGATGGTAAATGGGAGATCAGGGAGTTCTTCGGTGTTGATCCTGAAAATATCTGGGCGTATTTTTCAGCCACGAAAGACAGTCACATTGCCGTGAACATCTATCGCGTGAAGATCGCCGACGGCACGATCGAGCGGCTTTCGCAGGGCGAAGGATCGCACTCGGCGCTGTTCAATTCGACGTTCACGCATTACGTCGGCGGCTGGAGCGACATCAACACTCCGCCGAAACAGAGGCTTCACAAGTCGGACGGATCGGCAGTGCGCACGATCAACGAAAATCAGGTCGACGCGCTCGCTCAATACAAACTCGGCGCCGCGGATTTCCTGAATGTGAAAACACGCGACGGATTCGAGATGGAAGCGATGATGATCCGCCCGCCGGACTTCAACGCGAACAAGAAATACCCGGTGCTGATCTACACCTACGCTGGCCCGCACGCGCCCCAGGTCCGCAACGGCTGGGGTGCGAGCCGCTATATGTGGTTTCAGATGCTCGCACAGAAGGGATACGTTATCTGGGTGTGCGACAACCGATCCGCGAGCGGCAAGGGCGAGGAATCGGTCTGGCCGATCTATAAGAACATGGGCCCGCTCGAGCTACGCGACATCGAGGACGGAGTGAGTTATCTCAAGTCGCTAACGTTCGTCGATCCGCAACGCATCGGAATGTTCGGCTGGAGCTATGGCGGGTTTATGACGACGTACGCGATGACTCACAGCAAGTCGTTCAAGATGGGGATCGCAGGTGGGATCGTCGCCGACTGGGCGCTCTACGATTCGATCTACACCGAACGCTTTATGCTCACGCCGCAGAACAATCGGGATGGATACGAACGAACATCGGTCCTGCGAGCCGCCAAGAATCTGAACGGCCGCCTGCTGCTGATCCACGGGATGATGGACAACAATGTTCACATGCAAAACACGACCAAACTAATGTTCGAGTTTCAAAAGGCCGGCAAACAGTTCGACCTGATGCTCTACCCAACCCAACGCCACGGCGTCACGAACCCGGCCCAGGTCCATCATTGGTATTCCATGATGACTGATTATGTCTTAAAGAATCTGTAGGACAGACTGTTAGCCTGTCCACGTGTCTGCCTCAGCACAAGATTATGTTTGCAAAAGCGTTCGTCGCCCTGACAATTCCATTACTTTTCGGCGCGGCAGTGTTCGCACAAACCGCCGATAAGCGCGTCGAAGATATTCGCAGTCTCTACACGAGCACTAACAGTGCGATCGAGACCGCTGAAAAGGAGGCGCCGTATTCGGAGATATATGTGGTCGAGCTAACGGTAAACAAAACGGGCAATCAATATCCGGCGGTCGGGACTTATTCCAACATCTCGAAGTTCTACTACACCTACGGCGACCGCGAGAAGGATCCATATCCAAGCAGACTAATGAAGGCCAACGTCGTGACGAAGCGAGCGGCGATGATCACAAACAGCGAATTTCTGTTCAATGAGGCCGGTCAACTCGTGTTCGGATACGTCCGCACGGATGGCGTCGAAAAGCGTGAGACTCGGTTATATTTTGCCGCCGGTCAACTGATAAAAATGCTCGACGACGAAAAGGACGTGAACGTCCGGCTCCGCACCGTACAGGACACCGCTGCCGCCTTCAAACGCGAATCCGTCCGCCTCGTCGGTCTCTTCACCGCATCGTTGAAAGAAGGCCTCTGAACTTGCCTGAAGAAAAAAACAATAAATTCGTAAGAGAAAAGTAAAGATTTCGGGATCCGGGACTTTGTAGTATGATTCGGGCGTTCAACTGGCGCCCGAGTGATCCAAAGTCCGTATGTTGTCGAAGATATTGTGCAGTTCGACACTGATCGTAAGTGTGATGCTTGCGACGGTGGCTGTGTGTGGCCAGCAGATCGATCCGGAATTCGGCTGGTCGCTAAAGGTCGAGGCTTCCGAACGGAGAAAGGCTGATCAGCGTCGTCCACCTAAACATGTGCAGTCCGCGGGTTCTGACGAGATCCAAGTTGAGACCGATCTGGTTCTCAGCGACCTTCTCGTTCAGGACAAGAATGGAACACCCGTTCACGGCCTGAGGGCGGCGGACTTTGAGATCAGCGAGAGCGGTTCCCCGCAGAAGATCGACGTATTCGCCTATGGTGATGCCTCGATACCGCGTTCGATCATTCTTGTCATCGACCACAGCCTCAGCCAGCTTCGCCACATCGACATGAGCATCGCTTCCGCCAAGGTGCTTGTCGACTCGCTCCGCCCCAACGATCGGATGGCTGTCGTTTCTGACGATGTCGAACTGATCGCGGACCTCACTTCTGACAAGGAAGTACTTAAGTCCTCCCTCGAAAGTCTTCGCATCAAATGCAACGGAGGTAAATTCGGAAAGAGCAGTCAATACAGCGCCCTATTCGCGGCATTGAACGAGCGGATCTCACGCAACGGCACCCGCAACATCGTGATCTTCCAAACGGACGGAGACGAGCTGTCGATGATCCGTCGGTCAAGAGGCCCCGGGCTTACCAACTTCCGGCTCGATGACATTGTCTCGGCTGCCGAACGAAAGGGAGTGACTATATACACCGTGTTTACCGGCTCCCGACTCGGCGGGCAAAACATGGACGAGCGAATGAAGAGAACCCGGAGAGAGCTTGACGATCAGATCCGTGCGTTTTCGGCGATCAGGGGCGAGAAGGTTGTCTCGGAGGGTTCGAAGTTGTCATCGGCATACATTCGTGCCCGGATCGAAAGAATATTGGCCGAAGAAAAAGCAGTTTCTTCGGTCGCCGAAGAGACCGGCGGACTCGCACAATCGCTCGAGTCACCCGATCAAGCTGCAGCCGTTTACGGACGCATCCTGTCCGACATCGACCGGCGGTATCTCATCGGCTACTATCCTTCGGAAAGGTCGGACACCGAGCTTCGCGAAAGAGAAGTTCGCGTAACGCTAAAAAATAAAGGGAACTACCGAGTGGTCGGCGGCCGGACCTACGTGGCCTACTAGTTAGACTCTTTCAATAGGATCGCATCGCGCGTCTGCGTTCCACGAGCCACGAAAAGCAGCTTTCCATCCATCGAAAAGGCAAAGTGGTAAATGCTTCCGCTGGTAAAATCGGTCAAGGCCCTCGGTCTGGCCTCACCGATCGGTTGGATCCAAATATTCGATACATCCTTCTCGGTTACGATATACGCGACCGCTTTTCCGTCCGGTGTCCACCGCGCTCCGAAGCTCAAAGTCGACCTTGAAAGCGTCTTGAAAGTTCGTTCGACCGCTCCGCCTTTGACGGAGACGATGGCGATCTCGTTTTCAACGGGCGTGTTTACGCATGAGATCAGGCTATCGTCGGGGGAAAAGTGTGGACGCGAACAGTTCTCTGCCGAAAGGCGGACGATCTCACCACCGTCCAGCGGCAGCTTAAATAGAGATCGCTCTTTGGTTTGGCGATCATAGGAATCATACGCAAGCCATTTTCCGTCATTTGAGATCGACGAATCGGTCTCACTCGAGTTCCCGAATGTGAGTTGCTGCAGATTCTCTCCATTCGAATCAACTCGGAATAGGTGAGTTTCTTGCCGCTGAGATACAGCAAAAACGAGGAAACGACCATCACGTCCGGCTCGGATCTCTTCAAGCACCTCAGGCTGATCAACAAGGTGTTTTAAGTCGGAGCCGTCTTGATTTACGGACCAAACGTTGAGCTGTTCGCCTACTCGGGCGACGAATGCGACTCGTCCGTCGGTCAGCGGGGCGATACCCGCACGGCCTTCAGCGAGTCCTGATGTGACCTGAACCGCCGATCTGACGTCTCCGCTGGCGTCCATTGCCCAGATCTGAGAGGAGCGATTAAAGGGCACGACGAACACCTGGTTACTTTTTGTCACGCCTAAACTCAACCCCTGCAGCCGGCTTCCGGGAGCGGTCACTACATGTCGGGACTTGCCGTTCGACGCGGAAATGTAGAAGAGCTGATCTCGCCGCGTCGTAAGCCCTTCGCCTTCCCGGGTTCCAATCATGAATAAACCTTTTCCGTCGGCCGCCCATTCGATTCGAAAGCAAGTCCCCCATTTTTCCTCCAAGATCCTGGAACGAGTTCCCGTCTTCGCGTCGATGAGGGTTACCAAGCACGTACCGTCCGTCGTTCCCGGATTCGCGGTTGCCGCGGCTATCGTTGCGCCGTCCGGCGACCAAGAAACTGTCGCAGAACTGTTATTATCGGTTTTCCATGAGTAGAGGTCTCGCTCTTGAAATGTACCATCGGTCCCCTTGATGACGAGTCGAGATTCACCGCTTGCTGGCTCGATGCGGCTGAACACGAACTCTCGGCCGTCCGGAGAGAACGAAATGTAATTTTGTAATCCCGTCAACACCTTCGTCGCAGTTCCGCCGAGCGTGGGGATGCGATACAACGATTGCGCGCCATCCTTGTCGATCTTTTGGAAGTACACGAATTGACCATCCGGCGAAAAGGTCTTGCCAGGGAACCAGCCATCGCTCCACGGCACAATTTCGATCCTATTCGATTGGCCGGTCTGCTGAAGCCAGATCCGCGAACGGTCGCCGTCGAGTTCGCTATAAACAAAATACTTTCCGTCCGGTGAGATCGTACCGTCACTGACCTCTATCCCATTAGTAAGCCGCAGCATATCAAGCTGGCTTGAAGGTTGTTCGACATCTGCCCTTCCCGAGTTAAACCAAAGAACGCCCGCGATCACGACCGCAAGCATCAGAAACTGGGCGCCGACGAAGAAAGCAAATCGACCAAACCTCGATTTCCTTTCAGGCTCCAGTCCCGGAACACTGGGAGTAAACGGTTCGGAAAAGGGATCTTTCCAATCCGCGACCGCGATCACATTCCCGCGTCGCTCTCGACGTGAAGCGGACGGCTAGCTAGCGTCGACTCAGTTCCAGCGTGTCCATTGGTTGACCGCTCAATTGCCAGGTTCACCGGATCGAATCGATATCCGCGTTTCCGTAATGTCTCGATGTAAGGTTTTCCGTCGGCCCGCGCTCCGAGAGCTTTTCGCAGTAGATAGAGGTAATGAGAAAGATTTGAGTCCTCAACGAATGCGTCCTTCCAAACGGACTCGATCAGATCGTCCTTACTCACGATCTCCCCGCGATTCTCAACGAGTATGGCGAGCGTTTCGACGGCTTTGGGCGGTAATGTAACCTCCGTTTCGCCCCGATAGAGCATCAGTCTGTCCCTATCGAGCCTGAACTCATCAAACACGTAAACACTGTGTTCAGTCGAGTTAGCCATCTCCAAATTAAATTGAGAAAAACTTGAAGTTAAATTCCGCGACATAGCACCCGCATCTCCTTACGATTCGTCCATAAGGAGCGGGCCAGGATCATTTGTCGGTCACAGTTGTCAGGCTGTCCGGCTAATGTAACGCAATCCGGTAGAAAACAAAAGATGTTTTTCACCGAGGTCCGCTCCGTCTATCCACTCGCACTGGTTCAGAAATGGAGGTACAGAGCAATGATGTCCATGAGTCGATTTAGATCGCTTCGCATTCTTTCAGCATTAGCATTCTCGACGGTGATTTTCGCGATAGGATCACCGATGGAGTCTGTCGACGCAACGCCGCTGAGCGCAATTCAGAGCAACCTGCTTTTCGCAGAAGAGCATTCGAACGCGTCGCTCGGGTCGGCTACCTTTTCAAACTCTCCCGGCGAGTTCCGATTCATTACCCCTCTTGCGTCGAACCCGATTGACCCCACTGCTGATCTTGATGACGGGTTGCTGCCGTATTTGGCCGTGAGTGTCTGCCGAGTTGCAGGAAGCGAATGCATCCCGATCCGCAGTTTCAACAATCAGGGAACGTCTGCGGAAGGGTTAAGAGTCGAACGCAAAGGCGGCGGAAGTTACTTCATCGTCAACTGGGACGTGAGTCGCGGTTCCATCGACAATCTTTCGGTCTATCGCATCAGCGTCGACGCCGCCGGCATCGAACTCGGCTCGGTAGACCTGAGCCCAAGCCTCTATAAGCCATTCGGACGAACGTGGCCGATCAAGTTTATCGTTGAAAAGGACGCTGAGCTATGGGCCAGGATGCTCGCAGCCGACGGAATGACGATCTGGGAGGCGGCCGATGAACTTCGCACGAGGTTTGGGCTTTGCGACGACGAACTGAGAGATCTTCTGGTCAGCTCATTTCCGGACACGAGTGACGAACAGATCGCAGAAGTAGTCAACGGGGTCTGTCAGGAAGTTGTACTCCAGCCCAACACAAAGATTGTCGACAAAGCGACGCGGGATACTCTTGTGTTGTTCGATATGTCATCGGGTCGGATGGTATTCGCCGGTGATACCGCGATCCTAAGAAACCTCCTCATTAATGACGTCCTCGTTAGCAGACAGGGCCCGGCCGCTCCTTATGGCTATCTCAGAAAGGTCACTTCTATTCGTAAGAGCAAAGGAATATATACACTCGAAACCGTTCAGGCGAAATTTACCGAGGCGATCCAGGTCGGGACCCTTCAGGTTTCGGGGGGGCTTGAACCAGGTAGCGCAAACAGCCCGGCTCAAAACAAATTGCCTTCTGCGAATAGTAAGTTGGTAGGTGGCACCATTGATATCGGCAATCAGATCCCCTTCACTCGTCACGTCGATGAGGTGATCAATCTCGATGGAGGCGACGACGAAATCGGTGGTACAGGCACCGTCAGGGTGGTAGGTGACATCGAGATCCGAGCGGGTTACAACATCGGCGCCGGTATTGAGTTATGCACGACCCCTCCGTTCGCTTGCGCGGACCGGGTCGAGGCGTGGATGGGATTTGTTCACAAAAGCAATCTGCGTGTTGTCGGAAATTTCGACGGGCATCTGCATAAAGAGTTTGCTTACCCGATACCTATGTCGCCGATCTTTTTCATGATCGGTCCCGTGCCGGTATGGCTGGTGCCTGAGGTAAACGTGATCGTAGGATTTGACGGCACAGCTCATGTAGATTTTGAATTCGCCACCCAAGCACAATCGAATGTCAAGCCGTACATCAAGTGGACCGACGATGCGGGTTGGAAAGATCTCTCCACGTGGGAACCACTTACCAATACTTTCTTTGATGCAAGATTTGCCGGAGATGCGCGTTTGGAAGGGTACGCCAAACTCGATGCCGCTCTCCTGCTCTACGGTGCGATCGGCCCGTCAATGGACGCCAGCCTCGGTATCGTCGGAGAAGCAAGAACCGGCGGAAGTCCATTCTGGAAAATTTCAGGACATGTGAAAGCCGGAATTGGACTTAGATCGGTCTTCACCGATCTCTTCGACCTCGACGCTCACGAAGATTTCTTAGATGAGACGTTTACGATCAAGAGTGCGGAAAACCTGGCTCCCGTATTTAGCAACATCCGCGATGGTGCCATTCCGGCACGGGTCGGGCGGGCGGTTTTTATCGGGCCCGGCGATCCGGGATTAGGCGGCAGCAAGAATTATGATGTGGCCGACCTGGATGGCGACTTTCCAACATTGTCCTTCACGGTGCCGCCCGACGGTGCCGTGAGCGGGCAGTCGGTAACTTTTTCGACCCCCGGGCTGAAAACCGTGAAGATCACGGCGCGCGATTCTGACGGTCTCACTGCGGACCTGTATCTCGGTGTCGACGTTCGTAATTCCCCTCCGACCGTCACGATCACCCCGGTGAGCGGCGAGGCTCTCGCGACGGTGCAATATTGGCTGACAGCGAGCGCCTACGACCCTGAGGACGGAACCCTGCGGTGCTCGCGCCTCACGTGGGCGGCAACTGGTGCACATACTAAAACCGTGTTGTCCAACAGCCGCACATGTACGGCGGTCTTCAAGTTCAGCAACCCGGGTACCTACAAAGTGACAGTCACCGCGACCGACTCGTTAGGTACACCGATGAGCAAAGACCATAACGTGATCGTCTATGATCCGCCGGACAGTCCGCTACCGGAGATCGAGCCGGGCTCGTTCAGCGTTCAGGCGATCTCGCGCATTCGCCGTCGCAGCGACAACGAGGACGAATTGGGCTGTCTGCCGGGAGGGTTCTGCGAGGTGGAAAACGGGGATTTGATCTATAACGGTTATGGAGGCGACTTCATTCCGCCACTGATCATGCGGTTGAATGCCAGCGATCCGAGCGGCGTGCGAGTCATTGTTCAGTGGCAGTGTCAAACCGGAGAGAGTTTTGCCACGATCACCGATAACGGAGACGGCAGCTACAGCTGCAGCCCGATCTATTCGGCAACCGATCCGATCAAGGTGTATGCGTTCATATACACTCCTCCACCCGCGGGTGGAGAATTGCCCGGACCTGCCGTCCCGTCGGAAATACGCACTTACTTTATGCTCCAGGCTCCGAATTGATCATATCTAGTTTCGCCCTCCGAACTTGCCCTGACGCGCGAGTTCGGAGGCGTACGAGATGAGCCAATCAAGGCATCAGGCGATCCAGATCAGTCTGACTGTCAACATCGATCGCCGCTTCCGGCAGCGGGATCGTCACGACGTCCGGGGAATTTCTAATGATTTCCTGGGCGCCTTTTTCGCCTTTGAGGGCGGCGAGTTTGGGGTACAACTTGGCGGAAAAAAGCGCGGGAACTCCGGCGACATCTTTGTAGCTGGCCGCGATCACGTCAGCTCGCGATCGGCGGAAAGTCTCGATGAATGGTCGAAGCTTTTCCGTGGTGACGAAAGGCTGATCGCATAGCGAGACAAGAACTGCGTCTGGCGGTGATTCGATGGAAAGAATCGAACCCATGCCGAAGGCGATCGACGAACCCATGCCGGATTCCCAGGAGTCGTTAATAACAGGCTCGACATCCAGTCCGACGAGTTCCTCTTGCGATCGTTCCACGTCGGCTCCGAGAACAACAATGACCGGCGAGCAGCCCGCGCGGATCAGCGATTCGGCGGCTCGGCGGATGAGCGTTTTTCCGTTCCACTCGACGAGCTGCTTCGGCCGCCCAAGCCGCGATGAGCCACCCGCCGCGAGGAGTAAGCCAGCGATCTTTGCCTTGCTACTTTCGGTCATATATCGGGGCCTGGCGGTCACGCAGCGGGCCGCCATTTCGATGCTTCAGGACGCTCTGGATCTCTGCGACGATGGAGATCGCTATCGCTTCCGGTGTATCGCCGCCGATGTCGAGGCCCGCCGGGGCCCGCAGCCGTGAAAGTTCATCGTCTGTAAATGGATCGCCGAGTTCGCTCATCATCTGCTCCGTCCGGCGCTTGGGCCCGAGAGCTCCGATATAGAAAGCCTTCGACCTCATGGCTCCCGGCAGCATTGCTTTGTCTCGATCGTAGTTGTGATTCATCAGCACGAACGCAGTAAGATCATCCACTTCCCACTCGGGCGCGACGTCGCGGTTAAGGCTCACAAGGGCGTCGCATTTCGGAAATCGTTCCTCGGTCAAAAACGCCGGCCGATGATCGCAAACGTTCACGTCCCAACCAAGCCCGTGAGCGGCATCCGCGAGCGGCACGGCGTCGGCTCCTGCACCCAAGATGTATAGCTGAACCGGCGGCGAGATCCGCTCGAAAGCCATCTCGACAAAAGAACCTTCGACGTCGTACGTAACCGTTTCGTAGTTCGATCGGGAATCGGCGAAGGTAGCTAGATCGCCAGACAGAGTTGGAAGCTCAGGAACTACGGACTCGGCCCCGATCCTTTGTCCGACAGGAATTGAATCGAGTTCCGATCGGATCACGACAGCGCCAGAGACAGTATCTCGATCCGCGTAGGCTGATCGGATAGCGGCTATGATTTCGCTGCTTCTATCGACCGCTTCCATCAACACACGCAACACACCGCGGCAGCCCATGTTGAGACTAAACACCGAATTCTCGGCGGCAGTCGTGTCGTATGTAAACACTTCCGCCCGTCCGGTTTCGAGCACGCGCTTCGCCCGTTCCATCACGTCGGCTTCGAGACATCCACCCGAAACCGTACCGGTTGCGTCGCCGTTCGCCTTGATCAACATCCTCGCACCCGGCAGCCGATAGCCTGATCCTTTCAGATCGACCACCGTCGCGAGCACAGCACGTTCACCCGCGGGCATCGCGTCGATCTCGCGTAACATCTCTCTGATCTCTTTCATCTATGCTTGTTTGCGGTAGATTATAACATTGCGACCGCATCTCAAGACTTCGTAGAATCGTATGAAAAATCTGATCTTTATCGCCCTTGTCGTGTTCGCGTTTTCGACCCTTAGCGTTCCGGCTCAATCAAAGACGGAGAACGTGATCCTGATCACGCTCGACGGCGCCAGGCTTCAGGAAATGTTCGGCGGGCTCGATGCCGATATATTTCGCTCGGCCGACAAAAATTTCGAGAAGAACGCGACATTCAAGAAGTTTCAGGCCGCCACGCCGATCGAACGACGCGAGAAGTTAATGCCGTTCTTCTGGACCGAGCTCATGAAAAACCACGGTTCGATCGCCGGAAACCGCAGCCTGAACAGCATCGTGAAAACGACGAACAAGCATTTCTTCTCCTATCCCGGCTACTCCGAACTGGTTACGGGCGAGGCTCGCGACAGCATCATAAACACGAACAGTTTCGGACAGAACCGCTGGCCCTCGTTCCTTAATTTCTTGGAGAAGAAGATGAACCTGAGCCGCGAGCAGGTAGCGGTTTTCGGTTCGTGGGATGCGATCGAACAGATCTCGACCAACGACCCGAATGCCTTTGTGGTAAACAGCGGACCGAAGGGATTCGGTGATCCGAGAAAAGAGCTTGCGGAATTGAACGAGGCCGTCGCACTCACGATCGGCCCGGCAATGAGCGTGCGGCCGGATTATTTTACCTACCGCTTCGCCCTCGATCAGATGAAGCGGCACCATCCGCGCGCGATGTTCATTAGCTTTGGCGAGACCGACGATTGGGCTCATCAGCGCGACTACGAGAAATATCTGCAAAGCTGGCACAATACCGATGCGATGTTGAAAGGCCTGTGGACTCTTATTCAGAGCGACAAGCGGTATCGCGGCAAAACGTCGATCATCATCACGATAGACCACGGACGCGGCAATAGCGGCAAGGATTGGAGCGATCACGGCGAAGACGTCCCCGAGGCCCAATACATCTGGATGGCGTTCCTCAGCCCCGACCTCCCCATGCGCGGCGAATGGAAAGACTCACCCGAGATCTACCAGAACCAAGTTGCCGCTACGCTTGTTAAGTTAATGGGTTTCGATTACACCGAACAGAATCCGAATGCGGGCAAGCCGATCGGGAGGTTGTTCGGGATGCGGTAGGCATGGAACGCTATTCTGGCATGTACGTTCGTACGCGGTCATCCCCGCGTTGATGGGCGACGACGAGCTTCATTCCATTCACTTTCCAACCGTCGCCCATTCGCTTAAGGGTATGCGTGTAGTTTCCCCAGATCTCCCAAAGTCCTGTGACAGGACCGATCTCCAATAGGTTAAAGGCATAACCCTTGGAAAACACCGTGGCCGAGTTCCCGTTGATGTCGATCACATGGTTTCCGCGCTGGTGAAAGGTTTTCTTTTCTTGGAAGAGGTTCGACCGCCAAGCTCCGATAAGGACCTCGGACGGAATGGTCGCGGGCTCACCTCCGGCAAGACTTACGAAGTCGATGGTCACTTCCGGTGCAAAGTAGCTAAGACATCGATCCCATTCCTTCAGATCGCATGAATTGTCGATCTCATCCACTACTTCCCGTATACGCTCTTCATTCCCTTGCTCGCTCATGTTTTTGATCTTATTCAGGGCACGCGGCGCCGTTGTTGACCCATTCGTCGACCTTCGCGGCAAATTGTTCGAAGCTCATCGGCGGAGTCGTGCGACCATTGCCGGGATTCCAGCCCCACATCACGAGCGGATCGCGTTTGTGGATGTGCTCCATTGCTTCCTTAGCGGTCTTGAATCCGCCGTTCTGCTTTGGATCTTTGAAATTGCGGCAGAGTTGTCCGGCCGTAAGCCCCTGAAACGGCATCTTGTGCGAAGCCGGCGGCATATGCCAATCGGAGGTCGTTCCCGGCGGCAGGTGATCGCCTTCGAGGTTCTCGTTCTGATGGCAGGTAGTGCACTTCTGCCCATAAACGCCTTTGCCGTCTTTGCCGCGCGTAACGCCCATCGTATGCGGGCTCATTTCATCACCCTGCGTCGGAATATCGCCCGCCGGATGACAGTTCGCGCACCGCGCCGAAAAGAAGACCTTCGCCGCCTCATTGAACGCCGCGACCGAAACCGCCTCGCGATCCTCGTCGTCACCGAGCGTCCCGACGAATGTGTTATCGACCCGCGGCGATCCCAAGCGTCCACCCGTCCATGCGAATCCGGCGAGGGCAAATACCGCGATGCCGATCACGGCGAGTTTTAGATAGTTAGCTTTCGAGAATCTCATAGTGATATCTCCTATGCCTTTAGCTCCTCCGGCCTGATCGGCAACGTGCGAATTCTCTTACCCGTAGCCGCAAAGATCGCATTGACGACCGCCGGAGCGATCGGCGGGGTGCCGGGTTCGCCGACTCCGCCGTGCTTTTCGGTCGACGGCACGATGTGCACTTCGACCTTTGGCATTTCGTTCATCCGCAGCATTTTGTAGTCGTAGAAGTTTCGCTGCTTGACGCGGCCGTTTTCGATGTTGATCTCGCCGTAGAGGGCTGCGGTCAGTCCGTAGACCATTCCGCCCTCCATCTGCGCGACGACCGTATCCGGATTCACGACCTGCCCGCAATCGCACGCGATCACGACGCGGTGAACCTTCACATGCCCGTCCTTATCGACCGAAACCTCCGCCACCTCGGCGACATAGCTACCGAAGCTCTCGTGAACCGCGATACCGCGTCCCATGCCTTTAGGCAAAGGCTTGCCCCAACCGGCTTTCTCGGCGGCAAGCTTGAGCGCCCCCGCATACCGCGGATGTTTCTCAAGCAGCGAAAGCCTGAACGCCAGCGGATCTTTCCCCGCCGCATGGGCGACTTCATCCAGAAAACATTCCGTTGTAAACGCCGTGTGAGAACTTCCGACCGATCGCCAGAATCCTACCGGTACGCCGGGCTCAGTACGGACCCAATCTACATATAGATTCTGCGTATCGTAAGGCAGCGTGGCCGCACCCTCCGTCGCCGTGTCGTCGAGCCGGTCTGGCGGCGGAGAGAATCCGAAAACGACCGGCCCGAGCGCTCCCATGATCGAAGCACTTACTGTCCTGTGGTGCCAAAATACGGGCTTGCCCGCGGCATCGAGTCCTGCGGACATCACGTTGTACGAAGACGGGCGGAAGTAGTCGTGATCCATATCGTCTTCGCGGGTCCAGATCACCTTGACCGGCTTACTCGAAAGTTTCGAAAGCCGCACGGCGTCCATCACGTATTCGCCCAAGCGCCGACCGAATCCGCCCCCGAGCAGGACGTTGTTGACCTTCACCTTTTCCGGTGCGAATCCCAGTTCCTTCGCCACCATTCCCTGCACGACTTGCTG
>JBEBGW010000280.1:0-5836 GCA_040081025.1 Pyrinomonadaceae bacterium
GCAAAATTGATTAGAGGGCCGTTCTTCGATTCCGCATTCGGGACAGAACATATCTCGTCAATTTCTCCCAACTATTCCTCGAACGAATTCAAGAGCATGAGAGTTTCAAGCTTCGCTTTCCAGCAGCCTCTTCGCCTCTGCCAGCTCGATCTTGTGAGCCTCGGTTACAACGGGATAGTGAAGATCCATCGACTCCAGCTTCTTCACGATTATCTCCGAAACCGCCAGGCGCGTGAACCATTTTTTGTCCGCGGGAATGACGTACCACGGTGCGGCTGCGGTTGAAGTGGCGGAGAGCGCTTCGGTGTAAGCCTTCATATAGTCGTCCCAATGGCCGCGTTCCTTGACGTCGCCCATCGCGAACTTCCAGTTCTTTTCGGGCTCGTTGATGCGGTCGAGGAAACGCTGCTTCTGCTCGTCCTTCGAGACGTTCAGAAAGAATTTCAGGATGTGAGTGCCGTTCTCCGTGAGGTGCTGTTCCCAGTCGCGAATGTGCTCAAATCGCTTCTTCCAAATGTTCTTGTCGCTCTTCACATCTGCCGGAAGCTGCGAGCCCTGAAGTATCTCCGGATGCACACGGACAACTAGAACCTCTTCGTAGTGTGAGCGGTTAAAGACCCCGATCTTTCCGCGTTCCGGCAACGCTTTCTGACATCGCCAAAGATAATCGTGGTCACGCTCTTCGCTCGACGGCTGTTTGAACGAGACGACGTGACACCCTTGCGGATTCACGCCGCTCATAACATGCTCGATCGCGCCATCCTTACCTGCCGCGTCCATCGCCTGAAAGATGACGAGCAGCGAATAAGTATCGTGAGCATAAAGCACATCCTGAAGCTCGCGCAGCCGCTCGACATTCGTCTCCAGGTCTTTCACGGCCTGTTTCTTGTCGGTATAATCGCAGGTGAAACCGGTTGCGTGCTTTTTCAAATCGAGCTTCGAGCCTTCTTTAACGAGGAACTTTTCGGTATTCATATGCCGTTCCTTTTTGCGTCTCCTTTGCGTTCTTTGCGAGCTTTGCGTGAGAATATCACGCCAAGACGCTAAGCACGCAAAGAGTTGAATATGACCCCTCGAATCCTCGCAGGTTTACTTTCTACTATCGCTATTCTATCCGTGATTGGATTTGGCCAGACCAAATTACAGCCACAGCGAGTAACGCTGAAGAACGGCAAGACATTCTCACTCAACATCCCCATCGGTTACGACATCATTCCGGCGGCGGAAGGGTTGAAGCGCGTTCGGTTTTTCGCGAGGGCTCCGGACGGTCGGCTGTTCGTTACGGATATGTACAACCTGACGGACAACAAACGTGGAGCGATCTACATTCTCGACGGCTGGGATGAGCGGAGCGGAAAGTTTACGAAGGTGATCCCATACCTGACCGGCCTACACAATCCGAACAGCGTACAGTTCTATAGCGACGCGAGCGGGCAGGATTGGATCTACATCGCCGAGACCGGAAAGCTGACAAGAAGGAAATTCACGCGCAGCGAAGAGAAACCATCGGACACAAACTCGCAGACTATCGCGACGTTTCCCGACTACGGCCTCAGCTACAAGTACGGCGGCTGGCATCTGACGCGGACGATCGCATTCTCGCCAGCCGGGAAACTATATGTGTCGGTCGGCTCGAGTTGTAATTCGTGCTTCGAAAAAGAGAAGGTCCGAGCGACCGTGCTCGAGATGGATCCCGATGGAAAGAACAGCCGCGTGTTCGCTCGCGGGCTGCGAAATGCGGTCGGTCTAAAGTGGCTCGATGGCTCGCTGTATGCGATGAACCAAGGCTCGGATCACCTTGGCACCGCCCGCCCCGACGAGACGTTCTACGCGTTGAAAGCTGACGCCGACTACGGCTGGCCATACTGCCATTCCTCAAGCGGCCGCATCTTCGCCGACCCAAAGATCAAACGGCTCACGGCATGCAGAAACGTGACAAGGCCGGACCTATTTTTTCCGGCACGCAGTTCTGCGATGGGCTTCGACTACTTCAACGCAGAGGCCGACACCGCGTTGAGCGATTCGTTTCTCGTCTCGCTTCACGGTTCGACAAACAAAGATATCGGCCGCGGTTACAAGATCGTCTCCGTACAAAAAGGCCGGCCATCGCGCGACGTCATCACCGGCTTTCTTCAAAAAGGGAAGGTCGTCGGCCGTCCGTGTGACATATTGAAATTCGGCTCCGATTCCTTCCTTTTTACCGACGATCACACCGGCGTTATATATATCGTCCATCGAAAACCTCCCGGATGAATGCGTCGTCAACCCGCGGGATCCCTTAACTTCTCGTACGCAACACTCATTTCGGCGAAGACCTTTTCGTCCCATTTGCCCAACGCGTTTGCGGCTTTCAATTTTTCCACGAGGCCGATCGCCTTTTCATATGCCGCCTTGGCAAGAGCCGTCCGGCCGAGCGTTGCGTTGACCTCCGCAACATTCTTTAATGCCTGAGCCCAATCGCGCATAGCCACGGTATTCTTCTCGTCGGCAAGGGCTATTCGTTCAAAGACCGTCGCCGAATCGTCGAACGCCGAAAGAGCTCCATTCAGATCCTTCTGCTTTTTCCGAGCATCCCCGATCCTGGTATACAGCGAGCCGAGGTCGTCCTGGTAAGTCGCATTTTTCGGTTCACGCTCGATCAGGCTGAGCAGAAGGGTGCGTGATTCGTTCAGTTCCGCCGCGCCTTTCGGAACTCTCCCGGTCAATATCGACGTGTTACCGAGTCGCGAATACGACCTCGCGAGATTATGTTTTGCCTGTGTGTCAGCCGCATCTGCGGCAACCGAATGCTTTGCGGCGGTCACAGCCTTTTCCGCGAAACTGTAGGCGAGATCGTTCTTGATGCTCTCGTGAATGCTGCTTGCTAGCATATAGACCCGCCACAGGACCTTTTGGATCCCCGTGTCGTTCGGGTGGCCTGCCGCGAGTGATTCGGCTACTTTGACGGCCGACGCCATCTCAAGCTCTGCCTCTTCCTGCTTGCCATCCCATGACAGTGCGTTCGCGAGAAAACTTCGGGCACGCGCGTCGATTCGGAGCGTTTCTGGATCGCTCCGATCTAGTCTCGAGATGTCCGCGACTACCTTTCGATGGATCGGGATCGCCGTCTCGTACTGATTGTTGTTCGCGAATGTCTGTCCGTGATCGAGCTTTGTTTCAAAATACGCGCGACGGATCGTGTCAGGCGTAGACGGATCATTGACGATCGATTCGTACAGGCCGATCGCCTCTTCCGAATTCTCGAGCGATTCGCGCACATAGTTTTGGACGAATCGGATGTTCGCTGCCCGGCTCCGATTTGCCGCAAGCCCGGCGGTCGAATCGTTGGTCTTCGGCAGCGACGCTCGCAGGCCGTAAGCCTTGTCATAACTCTCGATCGCTCCCGATAGATCGCCGAGGTTGGGCCTGTTCGGATTGCCTTGCAGGTCACCGACCTTTTCGTAAGCAGCCGCAAGTTCGCGGCGAAGCTCAATGTCGTCCTGCGATTCGCTCGCAAGGCTGTCCAGATATTCCGACGCTCGATTAACCAGTATCTCCCGGGCCTCGGTCGTCCCGGGAAGCTGTTCGATCTTTGGCGTTATCTCAAAAAGAAGAGAATTTGAAAGCTTGCGAACGTCTTCAAAACGACGCTGCGCACGGTCGCGTTCCTCACGTGCGATTCGTGCCTGCCAAAGCGAAACGCCGAGTGCGGCGATAAGCGTGATCGATACTATTGCGGCCGATGCGACGGCGATCTTATTCCGTTTCAGAAATTTCGACGCACGATAGCGGAGACTGGCCGGTCTTGCGATGATCGGACGTCCGTCAAGAAATCTTTCAATGTCACCGGAAAATTCTTCGACCGATCGATATCGCTGGTCGGGCTCTTTCTGCAAGCACTTTAGAGCGATGTTGTCGATGTCCCCACGCAGGCCGGACGAATTCGGATCGATGGAACTTGGCCTCGGCGGATGTCCATCGTCAATGGCCCGAATTATCTCTTCAAGACTTTTCCCTTCGAAGTGAAACGGCTTAACACCCGTCAACAGCTCATAAAAAACTACTCCCAAACTGTAGACATCGGAACTGGTCGTCACCTTTCTTCCCAATATCTGTTCGGGTGACGCATACGCCGGAGTGAACGCACGATAGACCGTGGCGGTTTGTTCCTGATCGATCAGGTTCTCATCGACGATCTTCGCGAGACCAAAATCCAGAAGTTTCGGATCTCCATCCGCAGTCACCAAAATATTCGACGGCTTTAGATCGCGGTGAACCGTAAGATTTCGATGTGCAAATGAAACGGCAGAGCAGACACGAAGTATGAGCTTCAGCTTGTCCTTGACCGAAAGCCGGTTCTCGCGAGCATACTCGAGGAGCTGCTTGCCCTCGATATATTCCATTGCGAAATAGGGCACGCCTGTGTCTGAAACGCCGCCGTCGTGGAGCTGGGCGATATAGGGGTGGTTTAAAGAAGCCAGGATCTCACGCTCGCTTCGAAAGCGTTTCTCGGTCTCGGCGTCCGCGATCGTTTGCCGCACCAGCTTCAACGCGACCTTCTGCTTGAACTCGCCATCGGTGCGTTCGGCAAGATAGACCGTGCCCATTCCGCCATGCCCGATGGGACGAATTATCGTGTAGTGGCCGACGCTCTGGCCCTTGTGCTGATCGTCTTCAACTAGCTTCGCCGGCAGATCAAGTGCATTGATCTCGAGGAGATTTTCGTTCTGCTCGTGCGCGTCCAGAAGCGATGTAACTTCGGAGCGAAGTTCGGGATCGTCTATGGACGCAAGAAAAGAAAACCGGTCGTCCGCGGCGAGGTCTTCAGCCTCGGCAAACAACGACTTTATCTTTTGCCACCGCCCATCATCCATGGATCGTTCAGGTCCGCTGCAGTTCACGCTGAAACCAGGCCTTTGCAAATGACCATTCGCGCATAACCGTTCGTTCCGACGTGTTCAATACATAGGCCGTCTCTTCGATAGAAAGCCCGCCGAAAAATCTGAGTTCGACCACCTTCGCCTGTCTCGGATCCAGCTTTTCAAGCGTTTGCAAAGCTTCCTCGAGCAAAACGATGTCGATCTCTTTCTTCGTTCCAAGGTTGAGGGCTTCTTCGATCAGAACGCGGTCGCCTCCGTCGCGTTTCGCCGCATTCTTGCCGCGGGCATGATCGATCAAAACCTTTCTCATCACCTCAGCGGCAACCGCAAAAAAGTGAGCGCGATTCTGCCACGAAACGTCTTCCCAATTCACCAATCTGATGTAAGCCTCGTGAACCAATGCGGTCGCCTGCAGAGTGTGTTCCTTTCGCTCGTTCGCGAAATAAGAACGCGCAAGCCGGCGCAGGTCGTCGTACACAACAGGTAGCAGCTCATCCGGCGCGGTTTCGCTGCCTGAACGGATATCAGCCAGAAGCTTTGTTACCTCGTCTTTTCCGGACATTTTCGGGTGTTGGCGTTACGAGGATGGATTATAACCGCGATTCGCAGAAAACCGCACTTTTTCTTACTTCCAAGTCGCGTTCTGAGGTTCTATTATCACTTAATGAACATCGGCATCACGGTTTATCCGACATACGGCGGCAGTGGGATCGTAGGGTCGGAGCTTGGGCGAGAGTTGGCGGAGCGCGGGCATACGGTTCACTTTATCTCGTCCGTACTGCCGACGCGCGTGACCGAGTTGAACGACCGCGTGCATTTTCACGAGGTCGAGATGATGTCGTACCCCCTGTTCGAGCACCAACCGTACGACCTCGCGCTCGCGACGAAAATGGGGAGCGTCGCACGCGCCGAAAAACTCGATCTCTTTCACGTTCACTACGCGATCCCGCACTCGATCAGCGGCATACTCGCTCGCG
>JBEBGW010000281.1:0-5825 GCA_040081025.1 Pyrinomonadaceae bacterium
AACCGAGATTGTGAAAGTCTGTCGCGACGTTCTCGTCGAATCTGGAACCGGCGGTGATCGCTAGTCGTAGCTTTCCACCGAATGATTCGTAGGCCTGACCAAAAAACTTCCCGCCGAGATTAACGCCAAACGCGTTTCGCAACCCACCGTTTGTGGCGAGCATTGCCTTGAAAAGCACTTGTACGGCGCGGGGTTTTGCTTCTACTGCATCGAAGATCTTCTTGTGGAAAAGGTACCAAAGCCGCGGGACCGTCGTCAGCATAGTCGGCTTGAACTGCTTCATCGCCGAACTCAATTCCGCTGGTGACAGCTCCTTCAAATAACCTACTTCGCATCCATAGGTAGTAGCGACCCACAGATTCACGATCTGAAGGTAAGCGTGAAAAAGCGGAAGCAGACTCAGGATCTTCACTTTGTCGTCAAGAGCCAGGACTTCGTTCACACCGTCCAGTTCGGCGACGATGTTGCCATGCGTCAATGGAACTCCCTTCGGAGTGCCCGTCGTGCCGCTTGTGTAGATCAGGAGTGCGATGTCTTCGCCCGAGGCGGACGGAGTTTCTTTGGCGTAGTCTTCCGGATAACCCGAGGAAACCCAATCGCTGAAAGGCTGGAAACCATTCGAGCTGACCGCATCATTGTTGTTCGACCACACCACCGCCGGGATCTTTCGTCCAAGCCGCTCCTCGATCTGCGAGAATTTCTCGACGACCTCGGAACCGATAAAGGCGAGTTTCGCTTCGGAGTTCTCGATGAAGTTGGTGATCGTCTCGATCTCGCCGTTCGGATCCATCGGGACGCAGACCGATCCGTTGAACAGGGTGGCGAGGTACGCTACAGCCCAGCTCGGATGGTTCTCGCCGATCAACGCGACGCGATCACCGTGCTCGATCTTTTCGGTGGAGAGCCGATATGCCACCGAACGAATACTGGAAAGTGTTTCGCCGAAGGTATAGACGTGCTCGTCGTCGCCAACGATCCGCATGGCGGTTTTATCGGGGCGAGATTCGAACGAATCGATGACGCGTTTGCAAAATGAATCGGACATCTATTCCGAGATCAATTTCTGAGCGAGGTCACGAGCCTGAATACGGATCTCCGGGATCGCCGTCGATTCCCAGAGCACGCCTTTCAAGGCAGTTCCCAAAGTGTACAACATATCGCTCGCGCGTCCATCTCTTGCTTTTAGATGCCCGTCGGGCGTCGCATCAAGTCCGAACCGAAGGTCGTCGCACCGGATCATCCCGGCGTTGATCAGATTCTTCACGAGTCGCGAGTCGAGTTGGTCAAATCGGCTCTCAGACCCGATGCAGTTGATAATAACGTCAGCGTGGACATATTGATCCAGGCCGATCGTCGCGTATCGCACATCAAAGCCGATGTCGTCTTCCCATGTGATCTTTTGAAGCCGCCCCTTAAGTATCTGGAGCTGTCCGGTTCCGCGTAGCTCGTCGATGATCAGCGCGGCCTCGGGCGCCATTCGGTGGCGGGCGACGTTCCAGTAGCGGCTCAGATGCTGCATGAAATACTTCTTCTCGGCGAGCGGCAGGTCGAGCCAGATCTGCTGTGTCACGGGACGAAGACTGTCGATCACAGCCCGCCAATCGCTGCCGTTTGCGTCTGCCTTTTTTGAATGAACACGAACCGTCTTCAAGATGTCGGTCACGCGCATCGAGCCTTTGATCTCTTCGTAAAATGAGGGGTATGTGAATCCAAGTTTGTGTACGGCTGGCAGTTGGCCGCGTGTCGAGATCGCGTTGATCAAGCCTTTATGACATAGCTTGTAGAGCTGCATCGTCACATCGACCATTGAAAGTCCGGTGCCCACGATAAGGACATTGTCGTCCGGGGTGATCGAATCAAATACTTCCGGCGTCCACGGATCTTGAAAATACTTTGCCGAATCGACGAACGTTTGGTCGAGAACCGTCGGATGCGGCGGCAGAAAGTTGCCGAACGCAAGCGCGACCTTCTCCGAATAAATATGGTCACCAGACGCGAGTTGGACATGAGCCTTGCCGCCTTCAAACTGAAGGTCGACAGCCTCGTCGTCGAAAATGTTTAACTCGACATTGTCCGCTTTATTCTTGTTCGCTTCCTCAAGCTGCTCGCGAAGGTATTCGCCAAAGATACGACGCGGAACGAAAGCTGTCGCGGAATAATCCATTTCATTTTCGTTCAGCCAGCGATGAAAGTGCTCGACATCGTCGGCATATGCGCCCATCTTGGCAGCCGGAACGTTCAACAGATGGGCATCTTCCTCAGTCGAAAACGCGACTCCCCGTCCGATGTGCGGACGCTTTTCGACGAGGTTGATCTCGAGCCGCCGCTCGCCTTTGTATTTGAGCAGATTGAGCGCCAGCAAAGTTCCGCTTGCACCGCCGCCGATGATGGTAATTCTTCTCATAAATAGGGCTAAACGCTCTTTGCAAACATCTCAGAGCCGAGCGGGGAATTCGGAAGTATCCGGAATCGGACGACACCGGTCGATACACGATCTCCTTCAGCCAGGGGATTCATCGATGTCTCAGTCTTCGGCCGCGTCACTATCAGGTGCTGCGCTTCTTCTGTCTCCAGACGGATCTGAAGCCGTTCGAAGGCACCAACAAAACTGACCTCTTCGACAACTGCCTCAGCCAGATTCTGATAGCTCTGTTTCAGGTTCTCGGGCTTCCGAAGAAACACGTCTTCCGGCCGGAATACGAGTTTTATAGATTGGCCTTCGCGGAGCCGCAGTTCCGTGTCACCGAGATCGATCGCGATCTCTCCGGAGCGGAACGAGCCATTCTCGAACGTGCCGGCCAGTATGTTCGCTGCACCGAGGAAGGTTGCCACGAACTCGGTCTGCGGATACATATAGACCTCGAACGGCGTCCCGATCTGTTCGATCTGGCCGGCATTCAGTACAGCGATCCTGTCGCCTAATTCAAGGGCTTCTTCCTGATCGTGCGTGATAAAGATCGACGGAACTTTGATCTCCTTTAGGAGCGTCCGGATCTCTCGCCGAAGCCGTGTTCGTATCTGTGCGTCCAGGGCTCCGAACGGTTCGTCGAATAACAGAACCTCAGGTTCATAAGCGAGAGCTCGCGCGATCGCGACCCGCTGCTGCTGCCCGCCCGATAACTGCGACGGACGCTTCTTCCGGTGTTCCTCGAGATGGACAAGCTTCACGAGCTCGTCGACGCGGTCTCGGATATCGGATTTTGCTCGTCCTCTCAAACGAAGACCGTAACCGATGTTCTTTTCGACACTCATCTTCGGGAACAGCGCATAAGATTGAAAGATCACGCCGGTGGACCGCAACCTCGCCGGAAGTTCGCTGACGTCGCGGCCGTCAAACGAAACGGTTCCTTCATCCTGAGTTTCGAGACCGGAGATGATTCGTAGGATCGTCGTTTTCCCGCTGCCTGAAGCTCCGAGAAGTACGACGATCTCGCCTTCTTCGACCGCAAAATTGATGTCGCGCAACACCGCCGTTGCTCCGAAAGACTTGGAGAGGTTACTGACCTCGACGGCAGCAGGCTTGTTTGATTCATTTCCTTGCATTGCCTATTCCGCCTCCAGCCAATCTCGCGCAAAGAAAAGAATGCTGAAGATCAGGAAGGAGAATACCGCCAGCACAACGGCGACCGCATTCGCTGCCTCGATCTGTCCCTCGTTAAACTTCGCGAATATGTATAGCGGCGCCGTCTGTGTTTTTCCAGATAGATTTCCCGATACAAGGATCGTCGACCCGAATTCGCCGACCGATCGAGCGAATGTGAGAAGGGCACCGCCTACGATCGCTCCACGAAGAGCCGGCATCGTGACGTGCCAGAAGGTTTGCCACCGTGACGCGCCGATGGTTGCCGAAGCCTCCTCCAACGAACGATCCATCGTTTCCAGTACCGGCATGATCACTCCGAACGCGAGGGGAAACGTCACGAAGATGTTCGCGAGAATTATCGCGTAGGGCGTGAACATTATCCGGTAATCGTCCGACAGATACTGGCCGAGCAAACCGTACGGCCCCCAGAGCAGCAGCAATGCGAAGCCGGCGACGGCTGTTGGGATGGCGGTCGGGATCGAGATGAGCACAATGATCGCGTTACGACCCCAGAACTGATAACGAGCGAGAACGTAAGCCGCGAATAACCCGAAAACTAGATTGAATGCGGTAGCCCAAAAGCTAGTGACGAACGACAGCTTGAGCGCGAAGATCGCGTCGGGAGCGGTGAGCGAATCCCAGAACTTATCCAACCCGGCGCTCATTCCGAAGATGAAGATCGACGCGAGCGGCAGCAGGATGAGCGGCAGCATCATCAGCACGAGCGCCGCGACACTCAGCGGTTTCACGAGATCGAAACCACGGGTATGCCTCAGATTCGAGAGATTTGCGCTCATCTATTCGCCCTTGACCTGCTTTCGAAAGATACCATCGATCACATCAGGATATGCCTTATCCCATCCGCCGAAATAGTGGACAGTGAACGGGAGCTCGATCTTCGCAAATCCCGAATTTCCTTCATCGAAAGTTTCATTCGTTGAAGATCGGAAATTGTTTCGAACGAACGCTTTTTGAGCCTCGTCGCTCCAGAGAAAGTTGCGAAACGCGTTGACGATCCCGCGTTCCTCCGCCGAGACATTGCGTTCGATCACGACGCCCGGATGCTCGCTGAATATCGTCGAGCGTGGAACCACGACCTCGACGGGAGCGTTGGCTTGCTTCATCAAGAGGCCTTCGAGTTCGTACGTGATCAACGCGTCGCCGTAACCGGTTTCGAATTGAGTTCGAGCCTCGCGTGCGGAGCCGGGTGTGGAGATCACGTTCTTCCAAACAGCCCTTAGCGTTTCCAGTGCCTTTGCTTCGTCTTTAGTTCCAGTCGAGGCTTCCGACTTCTTCAACTCGGACCCGTAGATCGAAAGGATCGACCATTGAGCACCGCCCGAACTGACCGGATCGGGGTGAATGAGCTTCACTCCGGGCTTCCCCAGATCGGCGAAATCCTTTATCCCCATGGGATTTCCGGGACGCACGAGAATGACGAACGGGGTCTTGTTCACAATGCCGCGTTGGGCCGTCGCCCACCAGTCTTCGGGCACATGCCCCGCCTTGATCAGCCGCTGAACGTCGAGTTCGATCGAAAGGATCGCAAAGTCGGCGGGTGCTCCCTGAAGTATCTGATTTGTGACCGTTTCAGACCCGGCGAACGAGGAATTGAACGTCACGTCCTCGCCATGTTCCTGTTTCCACTTAGCGGCGAATGCGGGATAAATGTCGCGTTCGAGCGATTCTTTCATGATCGAAAACGCGTAAACGGTGATCGTCCGGCCGCCGGTTTTAGAGGTCGAGCCGGGCAAGCATGCAGTGAACATGAGGGCAACGATCGATATTGATAAGAGTTTTCGCTTCATCGGACTTTCTCCTTTCTAAAGCTTTACGCGCCATGTAGTACCGATCACATTCAGATCGCCGGGACGTGAAAATCCATCGTTTTGCCGCATGTAATAAATATCGAGCGACAATTTCTTGGTAATGGTTTTATTGACGCCGATCGTGAACCGATTGCGGGAAAAGCGATCGAGTATCGAGTCGTAAAAGATCTCGTCGGTTGCGAAAAACTTCGCGCCCGGAAGAACGCCTTTCGGCAGGTCTTTTTCGAACGTGATCGCCGCTCGGTACCGCCAGCTGTTCAGCGGTTCGCGATTGCGATATTCGTATGTGCTGCGGTGCGAAAGTCCGAAACTTTTTATCGGGAAACGATAAGTCGCCCGTACGTTAACGCGATGCTCGTCGTTGAGCCAGCCCAATGAGTTGCGGGCACGGATGAACCAATAGAATGGAAGAA
>JBEBGW010000282.1:0-5821 GCA_040081025.1 Pyrinomonadaceae bacterium
TCATCGATCTCCGGAAGAGGGAAGTATCCGGCGTCAACAACGTTATCGAGGAATCGCGTCGAGAGTCGGGCCACATCGCCAAATCTCTCCCAATTGATCTCGCCATCCTCATAAAACTTCGCAACGTCGATCGATCCGAGATTGCAGGAGTTATTGAAGTGAAGCATCTGCTCGCCGCACGGATTGCATGCGAATATCGGCCCCATTGACGCCTGCATGTGGTTATGACGGTTTACTTCATCAATGAACACGATGCCGGGTTCCGCGTATTTGTGCGCCGAGGCGATGATCCGATTCCAGATGTCCGGAGCGTAAACCATTCCCGGGAGTGGCGGATGCTCGACGGTGTATTCGGAAAGGTCAGCCGATTCAAACGCGAGTTTGTCGGCGAACGTGGATGTCGATCCGTCAGCGTGTCGATACACCGCGTAATCCGCACCCGTTACCGGATCGAAGATCGAGTCCATCCAAGGCTCGCCCTTGAATTCGGTCTGGAACCATGTGCCGCTGTCGACCGCCTCCATAAAAAGGTCGGTCACCGTAACGGAAATGTTGAAATTGGTCAGGCTCGTCTGGTCGTTCTTTGCGTGAATGAAGCGGAGAATGTCGGGATGCGTGACGGACATGATCCCCATGTTCGCCCCGCGGCGAACGCCGCCTTGCTTCACGACCTCGGTCGTCTGGTTGACTATGTTCATGAACGAAACCGGACCGCTCGCGACACCGCGAGTTGAGTTGACCATCGATCCCGCCGGCCGAAGGAATTCATAGGTCATTCCCGTTCCGCCACCGGTCTGGTGGATGATGGCTACGTTCTGAGCGTGCTCCATTATTCCTTCGATCGAATCCGGAACATTGAGAACGAAACACGCGGCGAGTTGTCCTTTAGGCTTTCCCGCGTTGACGAGGCAAGGTGTGTTTGGAATGAACTCGCGTGCAAACATTACCGCGGTCATCTCGTTGTAAAACGAGTTCCGCTTCTGCGTGTCGGTCTCCGCGGTCGCGACATGGCCGACTACTCTTCGGACTATGTCATCCCACGCCTCAAGGGGCTCGCCCTTTTCGTCTTTGTTCGAATATCGCTTGGCAACGACCTTTTGTGCATTCAGGCCGAGAGGTTTGAAGGCTCGCTGAGATGCCGCCGATCCGTTCGCAGGAGCAACACCCGATACTGTTTTTTCAAAGGCAGTAGACATTACAAGTTCTCCCAATTCTATTTTACCAGTTCCTTCCGCGACTGCATCCCGCCATTTATCAGCTAACGGCCCATAGGTGTTCGCCGAACGAGTCGGGGAAAGTGTTGACAGATTATATCATGCATGATACATTCCGTCATGCTTGGCTCTTTGAAAATCGAAAAATAGGCGTAAGAAGGTAAATTCGATGTGTGTGGGACAGTGGGACAGCTGTATTTTGGGACAGCAAGCCCGTGGCCGGATGCTACCTACCCGCGATTCAGCCTGCACTACGCGGCGCATTTGACTTCCAAATAGCCATTCAGAAGACTTGAAGCATGGACAAGCTGGTTCGGGGAATTGCTGCTGACGGAACGATTCGAGTCTTCGGAGCCATTACAACGGATACCGTTGCCGAGGCGATACGGCGTCATCAAACCTCGCCGACGGTTTCGGCGGCTCTCGGGCGGACGATGACCGGCGCTCTGTTGATGGCATCAACACTAAAGGAGCTCGACCGCCTAACGGTAAAGATCGAGGGCGACGGACCGGTCGGCGGGATCACGGCGGAGTCGAACGCGAACGGAACGGTTCGCGGATACGTGAAGAATCCGTTCGCGGAATTGCCTGCAAAAGGGAATGGCAAGTTCGATGTGAGCGGCATCATCGGGCAGGGAATGTTCTATGTTATCCGCGAGGCGGGTTTTGATATTGGGCTTCGTCCTGAGCCATATGTGGGCTCGGTGCCGATCATTTCGGGGGAGATCGCCGAGGATCTTGCTTTCTATCTGGCGAAGTCTGAGCAGATCCCATCCGCGGTTATGCTCGGAGTGCTGCTCAACAACTCAGAGCCGTTCGTCACCGCATCAGGAGGTGTGATGATCCAGATGATGCCGGGAGCGAACGAGCATCTGATCACGATGATCGAAGACACGATCGCTCACGCTCCGCATCTGACGACCGTCATCAATGAACGGACAAGTCCCGATGAGTTGATCAAATTAGCCTTGGGCGAGATCGAGTTCGATATTCTTGGCGAGAAGGAAGTAGCCTTCGAATGTACGTGTTCGTTCGAGAAGGCGGTTGCAATGGTAGCGGCACTTGGCCAGGACGAAGTTTCGTCGATGCTGGCGGAGCAAGGTGAGGCGGTAATGAACTGCGGGTTTTGCAACGAGACCTACACGCTGCCTGAAACCGAATTGAACGCGATCATTTCGCGAGCATGATCGGCTGCGTCCAAGCGAGCTTTCCGTTCGACTCGATGACCTTCACACGCACATAGCCTTCGTTTCCCTTGACCTTGTAAACCGCATTTGGTTCAAGACTTTCCTGAAGCACTTTCCCGCCGCTGCCTATGAACTGGACGCGGTACTTGGAGTAGTTCGTAGCCTTTACCTTGACCGACACCTCAGTGCGGTCGGCCTTGTAATCGGTCAGTTCGACTCCGGTCGACGCATAGAATTCGCCGTTGTCGATCGCGGTGAGGATCGCGGCAGACGTAAGTTCTCGAGCACGTACATAGATCCATGCTTGCCCGGGCAAAGCTTCTATCGCCTCGCCTTTCGAATGGAGTTGATGAACGTCATCGTCGCCGATGGCATAGATTGTCATTCCCGCCGTGAGCACTTCGTCCCAGATCGCCTCAGCCGAAGGCAAACCGCCGCCGCCGAGATTATTCACAAGCGGATGGCCGTTGTAGATCTCCATCAGTCGCACACCCTTTAACTGCTTGATCTCAGCCGACGATAACGCCCAGCCGAAGTTAGGATGGTTGAGCTGCGGAATTCCACTGGCCGCGCGAATATTGTCGATGTTCTTTTGAAGAGATTCGACCTTTGTCGCGAGCTTGCTCGGCATCACTACCTTAGTAAGGCCGAGGCCGTTGGAATGAACTGGTTTCCCTTCAGAACTGTCCGTTACTTCCTGTCCGCTTATCACAAGGAATGTCCCTGTCCTGCCAAGCAGAGAGTTCAGCGGCTCGATGTTGGTAATGTACTCGTGATCGGTGATCACCACGAAATTATAGCCGTGCTCGCGATACCATTTGGCGACGTCGTAAGGAACGTCGCGGCCGTCGGTGTTTAGCGTGTGGGTGTGGGTGTTTCCCTTGTACCATTTCTCGGCGACTTGAGACTGACCGAACATCGTGGCCGCTGTCGAGAGAGTAAGCAATAGAGCTGCAAGAGCCTTCATAAGTTCTAGTTTTGAATATGGCGATAGCCGCCCTTGTAATAGATCAGCGGTTCGGCGTCGCGGACGATGACGTGTTCGACCTCGCCGAGAAAGATCGAATGGTCCCCGCCGTCGAGGGATTTGAATAGCCTGCACTGAAGTGTCGCGAGCGAGCCCGGCAGGATCGGAATGCCGTGCTCATCAACAGCATGCTCGACGCCGGCGAATTTGTCCTCGATCAATGATGCGAAGTGGTCAGAAACTCCAACCTCGTTCGAAGCGAGGATATTTATCGTGAATCTACCGGATTGCTCGAAGGCATGGTGACTGCCTGTGGTCTTCTCGATACAGATCAATACTAGCGGCGGATCGAGCGAGACGGAACAGAACGCCGACACAGTAATGCCGAATGCCTTCTCCGTCGCGTCTTTAGTCGTGACAACCGTAACGCCGCTGGCAAATCGGGAAAGTGCGGATCGGAAGTCGGCTGAAGAGACTGGCATATGGTATATCCGTGAATCTACCGTATGGGTTGCGAGAATCAAAATTGCTTGACGCCCGACGATAAAAGATAATCTCCAACGGATGCAGGATACAAAAGAGTTTTTTGCCGAGGTCACAGGGCTGGTCAATGCGGAGATGGAGTGGCTGATCCCGGAGACCGGTCCGGGACCGAAGAGCCTTCGAGACGCAATGCGTTGGAGCCTGTTTGGAGGGGGAAAGCACTTCCGTCCAGCGTTGGTAGTCGCCGTAGGCCGAACGTTCGGAGCCTCGGATGAACAGCTTGTCCGAACCGCGGCGGCGGTCGAAATGATCCACACGTACTCCCTGATCCACGACGACCTACCATCGATGGACGACGATGATCTTAGGCGCGGGCGGGCGACGTGCCACAAGAAATTTGGCGAGGCGACCGCGATCCTTGCGGGTGACGCACTTCAAGTCCTCGCCTTTCAGGCGATCGCGGAAGATGAACATTTGACGAAGGACATCCGTCTCGAACTCATATCCGGCCTGGCGAAAGCTTCGGCAAAGATGGTGGTTGGCCAACAACTAGATCTCGAGGGAGAAGGTGTCGACCTCACCCTCGACGAGATACGGAACATACATGCGAATAAGACCGGCGCCTTGATCGCGTATGCCGCGATCGCCGGAGGGATCATTGCAAAGGTCGATGCGGACACTCTCGAAAGAGTACGGATGTATGCGTCGGAATTGGGATTACTCTTTCAAATAACCGACGACATTCTGGATGTTACGAAGACGACCGAGCAGCTCGGGAAAACGGCGGGAAAAGATCTGGGCTCGAGCAAAGCGACGTTCCCGAGCAATATAGGAATTTCAGGAACGAACGAATTTGCTTACCGCACATACGATGCGGCGATAGCAGCGATCAATCCGATTTCAGGCGACACCTCTAGCCTGCAAGAGATCGCACAATACCTGCTTGACCGGGAATCTTAGGATCTATGTCGATCGGACGCACGCTGGAGAAGGGTCAGAACCTCCTGGGGCTTGTGAGAGTAGTAGCCGGGAAGCATTCCTTTCTCTTTCATCCCGCTCCAAATCTCGTAACTTCGTTTGAAGAAGCTCTCGGCTTCGGCAACGTTCTTCTGAATCGCATTTGCTGACCCGATGGATGTGAAAGTATCCGCGAGGTTCGCGAGATTGTAGAGATCTTTCGGGTTGAGTTCGACCAGTTCTTGCTGCAGATCCGCGGCTTTCCTGAAGCTTTTCAAGGCGTTGGCGGCGTTATTCCGGATAAGGCCAACCTTTCCGGCATTCCAGTGGAGCAGAGCAAGTTCCGATCTGGCCAAGACGTTCTTTGGATCGTTCTGAACGGCTTTTTCACAGGTCGCGATGCCACGCTCAATTTTCTCAGCACCGTCGTTGACCGCCCCGGTTGTTGCCTGAAGCCGGCCCGCATTTCCAAGTGCGATCGCCACAACTACCTCGGCCTGCGGTTTCCGTGGGTTTCCCGCTGCCAACAGCTTCTCGCTCTCCTTCAGAGCGTTCATGTACGCTTCCAAAGCTTCATCGCTGCGTCCCTCCAACTCATGCCGCTGACCGATCCGCTTATAGGCCATCTGCGTGACGCTCAATATCTTTTCGTTCAAGCTAAGCCCGTCGGCTCCGGCGATTGCGTTCGCGGGCTCGGCGGGGATCGAATCTGCCAGGGCGATCGCCTTGCGATAACGTTCCATCGAGTCCGCAACGTTTCCGCCGTCTTTCGAGACCTGGAGGTCGGCGAGTTCCTGATTAAACCGAGCCGCGGTTATCCGATAAAGAGCGTTCGAGGTGTCCGACTCCGCCAAACCATCTAGAATGCCGGTAGCCCGACTGCAATAAGATTCCGCGTTTGAAAAGTCTCCCCCGAATTGCGCGATGCGAAAGAGTTTGCTGTTCAGCAACGCTGTCGTATACCGGTTCTCGCGATTCGCGAAAGTTTGTTCGCGACGGCGAATCTCGAGAAC
>JBEBGW010000283.1:0-5821 GCA_040081025.1 Pyrinomonadaceae bacterium
GCAGCGATCGGCCTTGCGGCAGCGTCCATCTTTCTGGCATTGAAATCCTATCTGTTTTGATCTTAGTATGAAGCGGTTTCTCACGATCTTTTTGGCTCTTACGGCGAGTTTCGTGCTCAGCCAGACTACGTTTGGCCAGCCTTCCCCGCCGCCCTTCGATCAAGGAGAAACTCTTACCTACGAAGGTAAGGTGAGCAAGGTAATTCAGGGGATCGCAGTTGCGGATCTCACTTTCACGGTCGACCGGGTAGAGGGTAAAGATTATCTGATCAAGGCCGAAGCCAAGTCGAAAGGAACTCTTTTAAGGCTCTTCCGATTCTCGTTTCTGCAGCGTTTTGAGTCTACAATCGACGATCGCGATTTTCGAGTCATCAGGACAGTTAAGCACGACGTGCAGAAGGAGCGAGTTCGGGATAGCGAGGCGCTGTTCGACTACAGCGATAAACGTGTGACGTGGACGGAAACCGATCCGAAAGAGCCAATGAAGCCGCCCCGCAAGATCGCGTCCGAGATCGAAGGCTCAACACATGATCTGATCTCCGGAGTTTACAGCCTTCGCCTGCTTCCGCTCGCCGTCGGCAAAACGTTCAATCTCAAGGTAAGCGATTCTGGGCTGGTCTACGACGTGCCGGTAATGGTAACAGGCCGCGAGATTCAGAAGACGGAGATCGGCAAATTGATGTGTTTTCGTGTCGAGCCTCAGGTATTTGGGACCGGCCGGTTAGTGGAAGGTAAGGGCAGCATGGTCATTTGGATCACCGACGATGCCCGCCGCATACCGGTCAGATCACAGGTCAACGCGTCTATCGGTAAGATCGAGATCAAGATCCGATCACTGTCGACCGCGAAGCGTGACGCCACGCAAACCGCGAAAAGTAATTAGCAAAACTTGTAACTTACCTCCAAAGACCGCATAATTTCCTTTTATTTCAAAGCGAGATTTTTGCGGTTTTTGTATGGTCGAGAAGAAGGAAAATAGTGTGTCTGGCGACTTGGTGACGGTTTCATCCGGTGAATTGCTGCGAACGGCCGAAGAAACAGCCGAAATTACGGCCCGAATTGCGGCGGCCCTTGAGGAAGAAGCACCGTCGATCCCGGAAGACGAACTCTCACCCGCTTTCAAGGAACTTCGCGAGCCGAAACTCCCGACGCTTTCGCGCGAGAACCGTGCCCGATTGCAGATGCAGACCCCGACCCGCGTTTATTTCTACTGGTCGCTGAAGAACAATCCCTGGCAGATACTGCATCGCGTGTTCGGCGACGACCGCGGCAGCTATACGCTCGTACTCAAGCTCATCAATCAAACGCGAGATACCGAGGAGATCCATCCGGTCGACGCGGAAGGAAATTATTGGTTCACCGTGGACGCGGATTCCACCTATCGGGCCGAGATCGGCTTCTACGCCCCGAATCGGCCATATTTCCGGGCGCTTTATTCAAACACGATCACCACGCCGCGAAAGAGCCCGAGTCCGCGGGTTGCGACTGATGCCGATTGGATGGTGAACGCCGAGACGTTCGCCCAAGTTCTCGATGCGTCCGGATTCAAACAGGATGCTGTTGAGGTCGCGATCGCCGGTGATGATCCGATCGTGAGCGAACGTGCGACGCGCGATGCTTTTGCCGGTCTGCTCGGTGATGTTTCGTTCGAAGGATTTACCGTTGAGGAACTGCGATACGCTCTGCTTGCTCTTGCTTCAGGAGTTCCTATCGAAGAGCTTCGGTGGAAGGTAAGTGCTTCGTTATTCGCTCTGCTTGAGGCCAATCTGCATCGGCTGTCGACCGAAGCTGCCGTCGGAGCGCTCCGCGAGCATTTCGATATCGGTGACGACGAGGTGCTCGAAGAAGAACAGCTTTCAGCCGTTTATGGCTCAAGCGTCCTGCATTTTCCGAAGACGCTCAAGCGACGCCGCATTCCCCGCGATTTGGGGGAATTCGGTAATCCCGGTTCGCTTCGGCCTTCGAGTTCCCGATGAGAAGCGCCGCTGGTAAGCGGTAGGCTGCGAAAAAAATAACATCATGGCCCTCGGATACTTCAGCCTGATCCTCCACGCCCACCTGCCGTTTGTCCGGCATCCGGAGTATCCCGAATTCCTTGAAGAGGACTGGTTTTACGAGGCGATCACCGAGGTCTACCTTCCGATAATTTTCATTCTCCAGAGCCTGCATGAGTCCGGAGCGAAGCCGCGGCTTGCGATGAACGTCTCGCCGCCTCTGTGCGAGATGTTGGCAGACCCGCTGCTCGAATCGCGGTACACGCGGCATCTCGAAAATCTGCTTGAGCTGGCCAGGAAGGAACTCGATCGAACTCAAGAAGAGGCGCCGGAGTTCGTCGAGGCCGCGACGATGTACGTCGAGAATCTGTCGGCGTCGCTCGACCTTTGGAACAACCGCTATGGCCGGAATCTGATCAACGCTTTTCGCGAACTTCAGGATGAGGGCGTGCTTGAGATAATCACGTGCTGCGCGACCCACGGCTTTATGCCCCTTATCTCGACGCCCGAAGCTCGGCGGGCGCAGATCGAGATCGCCGTTAACAATTACAAGAAGCATTTTGGCCGACAGCCGCGCGGCATCTGGCTTGCGGAATGCGCATATGAGCCGGGTATCGAAGACCTTTTGAAGGAATACGAGATCGAGTATTTTATTTCGGACACGCACGCGATCCTTTACGGCGATCCGCGGCCGAAATTCGGTGTACATGCGCCCGTCGTTTGTTCTAACGGAGTGGCCGTTTTTGCGCGCGATGTGGAAACGAGCCAGCAGGTTTGGTCGGCTGAGATCGGCTATCCTGGCAATGACATCTACCGCGAGTTTTACCGCGACATTGGCTGGGACGCCGAGTTCGAGTATCTCAAGCCGCATCTGCACGCCGATGGAACGCGACGCCATCTTGGGCTGAAATATCACGCGATCACCGGCAAGGATGTTCCACAGAACCGAAAGGCTCCCTATCGGCCGTCCCTCGCACGCGAGAAGGTCAGCGAGAACGCGATGCACTTCATCGGCGAGCGGATCAAGCAGGCGAGAATGCTCCGTGAAACTTTCGAAGGACACGTACCGCTGGTGGTCTCGCCCTACGACGCCGAGCTTTTCGGCCACTGGTGGTTCGAGGGGCCGCAGTTCATCGATTTCTTTTTTCGCAAGCTGCATTGGGACCAGGACGAGATCGCCGCGATCACACCGGGCGACTTTCTCGATTCGAAAACGCCGATCCAGATCCAGCAGCCGACCGCTTCAAGCTGGGGCGAGGCCGGTTATTTCAAGGTCTGGCTGAACGAAGGAAATTCGTGGATGTATCCGTACCAGCACGACGCCGAGCGGCGGATGACGGAATATGCGAACCGATTTTCGGGCGGGAACGCGAGTGTGAACGAGCGTGCTGCCCGCATCCTGAACCAAATGGCTCGCGAACTGCTGCTGGCTCAATCCTCGGATTGGGCGTTTCAGATCTATCAAGGAACGACCGTGGAGTATTCGTCGAGGCGTTTCCAATCACACATTCATCGTTTCAACCTGCTTGCCGAAATGCTTGAAGCCGGCGAACTGACCGAGCATCAGACGGCGCTACTTGCCGAGATCGAAGATCGCGACACGATCTTTCAGGAGATCGACTATCGCGTATACTGCACGCGAGCGGCATCTGCGGCAGGCCGGTGAAATCTGATATCATCGACCTTTTACAAAGATGGCATCAGGTCAAACTTCTTATCCCCGAAACAAGATAAAGGTACTTCTCCTCGAGAACATCTCGGACGCCGCCGTGCGCGAACTTGAGGCTGCAGGCTACACGAACATCGAGCGCGTCTCTGGAGCATTGAGCGAGGATGACCTCGTCAAGGCAGTTTCCGGAGTGCATCTGCTTGGCATTCGGTCGAAGACGCGCATCACGCAGCGGGTTATCGAATCGGCTGACAAGCTGCTCGCGATCGGCGCATTTTGCATCGGCGTCAATCAGGTCGACATCAAGGCCGCAACCGAAAAAGGCATCGCGGTGTTTAACGCGCCTTACTCGAACACGCGTTCGGTGGCAGAACTCATCATTGGCTTGAGCGTGATGCTGATCCGCAAGATCGCGGACAAGAACGCGGCTGCGCATCGGGGCGAGTGGATGAAGGACGCGAGCGGAAGCTTCGAACTTCGCGGCAAGACGCTGGGCATTGTCGGTTACGGAAACATTGGATCGCAGGTGTCGGGGCTGGCGGAATCGATGGGCATGCACGTGCTCTATTACGACGTTGCGACGAAGCTGCCGCTCGGAAACGCTAAGCAGGTCAGCGATCTCAAAGACCTGCTCAAGCGGTCGAATATCGTAACGCTCCACGTCCCTTCGGATCCGGCGACGCGCGATCTGATCAACGCGGACGCGCTCAAGTCGATGCGTAAAGGAAGCATTCTCATCAACCACAGCCGCGGCGACGTGGTTGACCTGAAGGCCGTCGGAAAGGCAGTGAAGTCAGGCAAACTCGCTGGCGCCGCGATCGACGTGTTTCCGGAAGAACCCGAAAAGAATGGCGATCCGTTTCTGTGCGAACTACAGGGTTTGCCGAACGTCATCCTGACGCCGCACATCGGTGGTTCGACCGAAGAGGCCCAGGCGAACATCGGGCTCGACGTGACGGCGAAGCTCGTGAAATATCTCGACTTCGGCACCAGCGAAGGGTCGCACACGGTTCCTCCGGTTTCGCTGCCGCCGCAAGCCGGAACGCATCGCATACTGCACATCCATCGCAACATTCCGGGCGTGCTCGGCGAGATCAACTCGAGGCTTTCTAAACGCGGCATCAACATCACCGGCCAGTACCTGAAGACGAACGACGAGATCGGCTACGTGATCCTCGATGTCGAATCGAAGCTCTCGCAGGAAGCGTTCGAAATACTGAAGAAGGTAAAGGGAACGGTTCGAGCGCGAATGGTCTACTGATGAAGATAGTCATTCCCGGCGGTAGTGGACAGGTTGGGACGGTGCTCGCGAGGGCGTTCGTGGCCGACGGTCACGATGTTGCCGTTCTCAGCCGATCGGCCAAATCGCAAGATTGGCGATTCGCGGAGTGGGATGGAAAGACGCTCGGGGATTGGGCGGATGAGATCGACGGTGCCGATATCGTTATCAACCTCGCCGGTCGGAGCGTCAATTGCCGATACAACGACGAGAATCGCCGACAGATGATGGACTCGCGCGTGGATTCGACGCGGGTCGTCGGAGAAGCGATCGCGAAGGCGTCAAACCCTCCGAAGGTCTGGCTGCAGGCGAGCACCGCCACGATCTATGCCCATTCGTTCGACAAGGCGAACGACGATGTAACCGGCACGATCGGCGGCGGCGAACCGGATGCTCCGGACACGTGGAGATTCAGTATCGAGGTGGCGAAGGCTTGGGAGAAAGCGGTAGACGAAGCGGTCACGCCTAAGACTCGAAAAGTCCTGATGCGTTCGGCGATGACGATGGGACCGGACCGCGAAGGGATCTTCGATGTCATGTTGGGGCTCGTTCGCAAGGGCCTGGGCGGTACGGCGGGCAGCGGCCGGCAGTACATCTCTTGGATACACGAACAAGATTTCATCCGATCGGTCTATTGGCTGATCGAGCACGAAGAACTTTCGGGAGCGATAAACATTTCGTCGCCGAATCCGTTGCCCAACCGCGAATTCATGCGCGTCTTCCGCGAGACCTGGGGAACTCGGATCGGCCTGCCCGCGATGGAATGGCAGCTCGCGATCGGTGCAATGCTGATGCGCACCGAAACGGAACTGATCCTGAAAAGCCGCCGCGTCGTGCCGAAACTTTTGACCGATTCGGGATTCGAGTTTGAATTTGCCA
>JBEBGW010000284.1:0-5821 GCA_040081025.1 Pyrinomonadaceae bacterium
GGCATGCTCCATACGGTAGTTGTAATCGTGATCGTCCGTACCCGGGCGAAACTTGATCTCTTTGACCTGAACCGTGACCTGTTTCTTCTTCGCCTCGTGGGTCTTCTTTTTCTGTTCGTACAGAAACTTTCCGTAATCGATCAGCTTACACACCGGCGGTTTCGCGTTCGGTGCGATCTCGACCAGGTCGATCCCGCGTTTTCGTGCTTCGGCGATGGCATCGCGCGTATCCATTACGCCCAGCGTTTCGCCATCTTCGGTAACTACACGTACCGACGGGACCCTAATTCTTTCGTTTGTACGATGAAGCGGCTCGCGTATACGCGGTTTCCATTTGCCTCCAAATCTTCTTGCGATATTGACCTCCTAAGTTTATTTGCGATCTCAGAGCGAACGCGACACCTTCTGCCGCGTGATCGTCTCCTTGAACTCTTCCATCGACATCACACCGATGTCGCCCTGTTTTCTCTCGCGAACTGCGATCGTCTTATCTTCAAGTTCCTTGTCGCCCAGCACGAGCATATAAGGGATCTTGTTGATCTGTGCGTCGCGTATCTTGGCACCGATCTTGTCAGATTTCAAATTCGCTTCAACGCGGAATCCGGCAGCTTTCAGATCGGCCGCAACTTCCGCAGCGTAATCGTTGATGCGGTCCGTGATCGGCAGCACCGTCACCTGCACCGGGGCGAGCCATAGCGGGAAAGCACCGGCGTAATGTTCGATCAGCACGCCGAAGACTCGCTCGATCGAACCGAACAACGCACGGTGGATCATATACGGGCGATGCTTCGCTCCGTCGTCGCCGGTGTACTCAAGCTCGAATCGCTCAGGCAGATTAAAATCCAACTGGATCGTGCCTAACTGCCAAATTCGTCCGATCGCATCCTCGATCTTAATATCGATCTTCGGCCCGTAGAACGCCGCCTCGCCTTCGATGCGTTCGTAGGAGATGCCACGTTCTTTCAACGCACTCGCTAGTTGTTCCTCAGCCGCCGCCCAATCCTCGTCGGCACCGAGATAACCCTTATTCTCCGCATCACCGCGGACCGACAGCTCGAACTTCACCTTGTCGAAGCCGTACGTCTCGAAAACCTTGATCGCAAAATCGAGACAATCAGCAACCTCTGCGTGGACCTGATCTGGCCGCACGAAAAGGTGAGCGTCGTCCACTGAAAATCCGCGTACACGCATCAGCCCGTGGAGCGTTCCCGACAGCTCGGCACGATATACCGTGCCCATCTCCGAGTAACGCTGGGGCAGATCGCGATATGACTTCGGCGACGCCTTGTATATACCGATGTGGAACGGGCAGTTCATCGGCTTCAGCCGATATTCCTCGTCCTCGATGCTCGTCGGAGCGTACATCGAGTCGGCATAGTTGCCCTCGTGCCCGCTCGTCACCCACAGATCGCGTTTCGCGATGTGCGGCGTGTATACAAAGCTGTATCCGCGTTTCTCAAGCTCTTCGCGAAGCAGCCGTTCCATCTCGTTGCGGATGATGCCGCCCTTCGGGTGCCACAAGATCAACCCCGCGCCGTAATCGTCCGAGATCGAGAACAGGTCGAGTTCGCGTCCGAGTTTTCGGTGATCGCGTTTCTCGGCTTCTTCACGCTGTTTGACCCACGCGTCGAGCTCTTCCTGCGAAGTGAACGCCGTTCCATAGATGCGCTGCATCTGCTGGTTATCGGCATCGCCTTTCCAATATGCTCCCGACAGCGCAAGCAGCTTGAAGGCCTTCAGCTTGCCTGTATGCGGGACGTGCGGGCCCAAACAAAAATCGATGAACGGGGAATTGTCGATGTAATAGATACTCGCCGAATCCAAGACCTTCTCTTCGATCAGCTCACGCTTCAACGGCTCGTCGCGTTGCTCGAAGATATCCAGGATCTGAGCCTTCTCGACAACCTCGCGGCGATACGGCAGATTCTGCTTCGCCATCGATTTCATCTTCTTCTCGATGACCGGCAGATCTTCTTCCGTCAAATTCTTCGGAGCGATGAAATCGTAATAGAAGCCATAGCGAGCGTCTTCCATCAACGCCGGACCAACGCCGAGTTTCGTTCCGGGAAACAGATCCAGCAGAGCCGCCGCAAGCAGATGCGCAGTCGAATGGCGGATAACCTCGAGCCCGTCAAGCGTTCCAACACTGATCGGTTCGATCGAGATGACTTCGTCCGTCGCCGAAAGCTCACGGTTAAGGTCCATTTCCTCGCCGTTTACCTTCGCCGCCAAGGCAGACTTCAGCGCATCGCGGTCAAATGCCTTGATCGCGTCCGCCACCGTCGCCGGCGCAGGGATAGCCCGCTGGCTTCCATTAAAATTTACGTTCAGTTCGCTCATTTTCTTTGTCGATCCGTTCAGAGTTCAAGCTTCAGCTTGTCTCCGATTAATTAATGACACCTCGTTTCGCAGGAACAAGCTAAAGCTTGAACTCTGAACGAGCCCGAAAGTCACCCTTAACTAATCAACGATCAACAAATTTCCTACTACTAACCAAGATCAGATCCGATAAGAGCGACTTTGCTTGTTCAGAGTTCAAACTTTAGCTTGCACTCCGAACGGTCCCGCCATTAGAGGCGGGTCGTAGTAGTTGTAGTAACTGCAAAGTTCTTCGAAAGCATCTTATCGAAAAATTGTAGCGGCAAATGCTGGATGCAAATGCCGCATGTGTAACAAACCTTTGGATTATACGGACTCTCTGTGGAAAACGCAAGACTGGCCGCAGCGATGCATAGAACCGCCCGTGGTAACGGGTGGGCTGGCGAAGCCGATCGTTTAACAACGAGATGAGTGAACCGCAGGCAACGGCCATCGGCAGCCCATCGCTTACCAGCGATGGTTCTACTTTTACTTCCCGGCCAACAACGCCTGCTCGGCCCCGACCCATTCCCACGCAGCGTGCTCTTCCTCCGGATCAAAGAACCGGATCTGAGCGGAAAACAGGCCCGAAACGAGTTCGAGGAAGTTCCGCATCCACGCCTTCGCACCGATGATCGCGTATTTATCGATCTTCGAGATCGCCTTGTACTTCGTCTTCACCAGATCGTCATCCAGAGCGGCAAGCAGGTCGAACCCGCCGAAATCCTTCATCCTCGCGAGCACGCTGAATTTTCCTTCGCGTTCGAGGTACGGCTTCATCTGAGCGATCGCAGCCTTGATGTCCTTCTCACGAAGTCGCCCGTTCACCTCGTAGGCGAAAACGTTCTCGTTCGTAGTTTGAAGAAAATGGACCGATGCCGGGGCATCTTCCGGTTTCGGAAGTGGCTCAGGAGCGTCGGACGCCCACGCTAAAGCCTTGCTGCGCTCAGCGGGCTCGAAAACCCGCATATCGATCGACGAGAAAACAAGCCCCTCGACCCGTGCCATCGTCGCGATCCAGCCCTTATCCGTCACAACCGCAACACGATAGTATTTGCCGAGCCGTCCAAGCTGCCCTATTCCATTCCAAAGGTCTTTTAGCGCTCCTTCAATGGTCAATCCCATCGAATCGTCGACCTCCGCGAAGAACGAAACGCGTTCGTTAGTTTTCAATGCCTCGTCCACAGCCTTGTAAGCCTTGTCGATGTCTTCGGCTGTAACGCTGCCCGAGATCTTCATCGCGATCAGATGTTTCGGTGATTCCAGAATTTCGATCATTTATTTTCTCCCCCAATGGAAGAAATTACGACGGCCAGAGCCGGGAAGTTGCGGGATATTTCAGGAGCCGCAAAACGACGGGCAGAACCGCGACCGTCAGGAAGCGTGGCTCGCGGGCGGCTGACATGGAGACAACCTTCCGAAAAGTCGATAAAAAACGCACCCGATCGCCACGCTCGTTCACACTCGCGTTCTGCCACAAAAACCTACTTCATCGAGTGCAGCCCGAACATATTCCCATCCGGATCTGTGCAAAGAGCGATGAATCCGTGCGGTCCGATAGAGAACTTGGTTTTGAAGATCGATCCACCCGCGCCTACAACACGGCTTTCCTCGACCGCGCAATCTTCCGTGATGAAATACACGATCGTACTATTGCCGCCGCTCGGACAGCCTTCCATCTGCACGATGGCTCCCGTCGTACCGGTCTGCGTCATCGAATTCTCCCCGCTCGAAAACGCCACCATTTTCAGCGGGTCGTCGCCCGGAGTCGGCAGGTCGGTCATCGAGATCGCCAAAACCGTCTCATAAAACTTTTGTGCCGCCGCAATGTCCTGCACATAGATCTCAAACCAGCCAACAGGATTAGCTCCTTGCATGTTTAATAGCTCCTTAGAATGAATTTAGATCGCCGGTATTATATGCCCACTCGGGCAGAAACGCGACGGTAAAGGAGCGTGGAGCTCGGGCGCGTTATGCAGAAAACACGACTCCGGGCAGAAACGCGACCGTTAGGAAGCGTGGCGATCGGGCGGTTCAATATCAATCAGCCTTCCGTTCTCCTCCGCCCAAACCTCAAAGTCTTCGTCGCCCTGGCCGTAGAGAACGTAGTCTATTGCGGCCGAAACATACCGATCTTCCCACAGATATCGTCGACTTCTTCCCCGTGACCAAACTCGCTGCTCATCGTGAATTAGCCTGTCAGCACGCAGTTTCCGGGTCGCATAACTCTTGAACGAATTCGCGATCAGTTCCGGCTTCACCTTACCGGAAACGACTGCATGAGCGTGCGTTGGCCGGACGTTCAGCGCGAAAAGATCATAAATACGAACCGAGCAGACTTCCTTGATAGCGACATCTGTCGCCACTCTCTGTCGCTCGTTTAGCGCAATGGGCGGGGCGTCGAGGTTCTCTCGCATCCGAGCCTCCAGTCCTGGGTCATCGGAGCGTCGCGTCGCTCCGTATCGACTAAAGCGTCCATGCTGATCGACCGAACCACGCTCATCTCCATGGAGCCACATGCCGTAAGTCCTAATCGTGATGAGATAGGCAAGAGGGAACTCGCGGTCATCCCAGTTTTCGCCGAAGTAGGCCATTGTTGTGTTCGAAGTATAGCGCCCGACGCCACGCTCGTTCACACTCGCGTTTCTGCCCGGAAGCCGTCTGATACCCATCCGCCCGATCGCCACGCTCGCTCACACTCGCGTTTCTGCCCGCCAATTTAAAATAAAAATGGTAGGCACTAGCAGAGTTGAACTGCTGACCCCTACCGTGTCAAGGTAGTGCTCTACCACTGAGCTAAGTGCCTACGTCTTTGGTTGTCTCGCCCGAAAGCGAACCTCAAGAATTACAAATCTTCGAAGAAACTGTCAAGCCAACGCCCAAAGTGGTTAGAAAGCACCGCAAAAGGTATATCGTGGGTTGCATCAAAACAGTACATCCCTAAATTTCCTTGCCGGAATCCACGGAAAGTAGCCTCTATTCAGCGTTTTTATCCGTTAAACGATATTGGCACTCAGTTTGCTATAGACGCTCCGAGGCGTCTGATCAGACGTCAGATTTCCGGAAACGGCTTTTCACGGGGGAACGTATGAGTACAACAGTTTTCACAGATGTTAATACACAGATCGCAACGGCAGGCGTTTCAGAGTCAGTAAACGAACAGGTCTTCGGCAAGAAGTTAGGTCTTCTGACGCGTTTATTCGGCTGTCAGCATACGAATATTAGCCGGCCTTTCAGCCAAGGCCGCTCGGGATATCGAGCATGCATAAGCTGCGGAGCCCGACGGCAGTTCGACCCAAAGACGCTCCAGACGACCGGGGCCTTCTACGCGGCACCGCCTTCAAAGATCTAGAACCGTGCGACCGGCACCGGATTCAGCGGATGCCGGACGATCCATCGGGCAGCGATGCCGACGAGGCATTTGTGAAATCCGGCGTTTGGAAACGCGGCCCTCACTTCGCTC
>JBEBGW010000285.1:0-5760 GCA_040081025.1 Pyrinomonadaceae bacterium
TCGCGTTCCTAAGTGAAACGTGTGTCGAAAGAAGCACGACCCGGAGTTTCTCAGCGAAAAAGCTCATCGCGAACTCCTTCGTACCTGTAAGAGCGGCGAGAAACTCAGTGTGTCCCGGATATAAATATCCGGCTAGTTTTAGGGCATTCTTGCTTATCGGAGCCGTGGCGATCGCGTCGATGGTTCCGGCTTTCCAAAGATCGACTGCAGCCTCGATGTTCGTCGCCGCCGACCGTCCTGTCGAAGCCGACTCGATGCCGAACTCAACTGAATGCTCTAGATTCGCCTGGTCGATTACTGTGATCGACCCGTTAGACGCCGCTTCATCGTCGAATTGAATGAACGTCGCTCCCAACCTCAACTCATCAGACGTCCACTCGAGATCCTTGCGGTCGCCGATCAGCACGGGTCGGCACAGATCGTTGATCGCCGGATCACTAACCGCCTTGATAACGATCTCCGGCCCGATCCCGGCGGGGTCGCCGACCGTAATTCCGATGATGGGCTTCAACTCATTCACAGTTTCAATAATAGAAAAACCTCCTCGGGCATTCCACCCAAGGAGGTCCTGGTGATCTTACGTCAAAATTAATCTGCCTGACGTCGAATGAACGTCGGAACGTTCAGATCCTCCGCGACGTTGTCCTGCGGAATATAGATCGGCCCGCCGTTGACGACCTGTTGAGCCTCATACGCGAGCGGCCGCGGCTGCATAGACTGTACGGCACTGTCAAAGCCCGTCGCAATGACCGTGACCTTGATCTCGTCGTCCATATCCTCTCGGATAACGCTGCCCCAAATGATGTCGGCGTTCTCGTCCGCTTCAGCCTCGATCATACCGATCGCATCCTCGATCTCGCCAAGCGGCATATTCGGTCCGCCCGTGACATTGATCAGAGCAGCCTTTGCACCCGAGATCGAATTTTCCTCGAGGAGCTTGTAATCAAGAGCTGTGCGCATCGCCATCGACGCTGCGTTTTCGCCCCTCGCCTCGCCAACCCCCCTCAACGCGACTCCGCGTCCGGTCATAACCGTACGCACATCAGCAAAATCGAGGTTGATGATACCCGGCGTGGTGATGAGATCGGTGATGCCCTGCACCGCCTGAAGAAGAATGTCATCGGCCCGTCGGAATGCGTCGACCAATGTGATCTTCTCTTCGACTTCCCGCAGCTTCGAGTTCGGGATCGTGATGATCGTATCGACACACCCGCGAAGTTCCGCCAAACCTCTCTCCGCCTGCTGCATCCGCTTGCGGCCCTCGACCATGAACGGTTTTGTTACAACCGCGACCGTCAAAGCGCCAAGCTCGATCGCGAGCGATGCGACAACAGGAGCAGCACCCGTTCCGGTACCGCCGCCAAGTCCCGCTGTCACGAAGACCATATCCGAACCCTCGAGCACATCGAGCAGCTTCTCGTGATCTTCGAGTGCAGCGTCGCGGCCCACATCCGGGTTCGAACCCGCACCGAGACCGCGCGTCGAACGTCCGCCAAGCTGGATCTTCATCGGTGCCTTCGACGCGTTCAGCGCCTGGAGGTCTGTGTTCGCGACAATGAACTCAACGCCTTTGATACCGGCCTCGATCATTCGGTTAACAGCGTTACCGCCGCCGCCGCCAACACCAACCACCTTTATCCGTGCTCCGGTAATAGGTGGTTCATCGATAAACATCTTAAGTGTACCGTTGTTCATTTAGTTTTCTTCCGTCAATGGCCAACGCGTTTCGCTGACCGCAAAAGCAATAAAAATTCAAATGTCCGGCTTGAAAGGTTGAAGGTTCGGGTTCAACTATATCTTGTGCTGACGGACAACCAGCATACAACGATTAGTGGTCAATATCCAGTCGTGAGATGGCATTACTTGAACTTTTCGCGAAAATTTTCAAACCACGCCGCTACCTTGTTCGACCGCGCCTTACCGTGTGTATTCATCTCGCGCACCTGCGAACGGATCGACGATATCGCGAGCCCCGATGCGACGGCCCATGCGGGCGTCTGAACTTCACCTGCAAGCCCGCCAAAATATCTTTCATCGAGGAATCCAAGGCGCGTCGGAGCATCAAACACCTGCTCAGCGATCTCCACCATCCCGCGTGCCAGCGATCCACCGCCCGTAAGAACAACACCGCTCGGTATGGACGACTGCGTCTTCGCGATCTCGTGGGCAATGTGCTGCAGAAGTTCCACTGCACGCGGCTGCATGATGTCGCACAAGATCTCTTTTGACAGGCGGCGTGATTCGCTGCGGCCGACCGGGATGATCTCGATCACTTGCTGGCGTTCTTCGTCGTTCATCAGGAAAGCCGCGACGCACCCGAAGTCGCGTTTGATCTTGTCAGCCTCCTGCATTGAAACGCGCAGGCCGTGAGCGATGTCTTTTGTAAAGTGAAGACTGCCGAACGGAAAGACTGCCGTATGCTGAACCGCTCCGCGCCCAAAGATCATGATGCTCGTGATCTCGGAACCAATGTTCACGAGAGCGCATCCGTATTCTTTGTCGTCATCCGTCAACGCACTTTCGGCCGCCGCCAGAGGTTCGAGCATCATTCGCTCGACCTTTAAACCCGCTCTTCGGATCGCCTTGTCCAGATTCTGTCGCCCCGCGCTCGGCCCGATCACGATATGCACGAGGGACTCAAGCCGCGCTCCGCTCATTCCGACCGGTTCGGTGATGCCGTCCTGACCGTCGATAATGAATTCCTGCGGAAGACGGCTAAATATCTCCCAGCCCGCCGGAAGCTGCATAGCACTCGCCGATTCGACAGCTCGTGAAACGTCGTCCTCAGTGATCTCGCGGCCGGCCCCCGCAACCGCGACCACGCCCGCCTTGTTCTCGCCGCGAAAATGCTCGCCCGAAAGGTTGACCATTGCGGCCTCACCCTGCAAGCCGCTGATCTTTTCGGCATCAGTCACCGCACGTCGTATCGACTCGCTCACCGCCTCGGCGCTCGTCACGATTCCGCGACGCAATCCGCGAGACTCCGCTTCGCCGTAACCAACAATGTTCATCTGCCCATTCTCGGCCGCTTCGCCAATAACGCAACGGATGCGGCTGCTGCCGATATCAAGGCCGATCGAATGGATTTCGCGATTCATACTTCGTTATTGCTTTGCCTGTTTCCTTGGAACCAACACGAGATTTTGCCCGACCAGATTCACACCTTCGAACATCGTCCCCTTACCGACGATCGCCTTAATGCCGTCCGCTAACTGCTTTCCAAAATTTTCGCGGCTCAACATGATCGTCACCGGCATTCCGGAATCTTCGAGTGTCGCTTTCGGCTCGCGCAGGTCGGTAATATCGACCTGCTTGACGCGCTTGGCGAGATCGTAGTCTTTCCACTCGGCCAGCATCTTCTGGTACATCTTCAACCGCTCGTTGTTTTCCTTCGCCGCCTTCTCGCTTTTCTCTTCGCTCCAACCAAGCAGAACGAACGGGATCTGTTTCTCTTCGGCTTTCGTCGGTGCCAAGAGGACTCCCTCACCATCTACCAGAAAATCACCGCCGCCAACCCGGACGATCGCTACCGGCACCCGCTCAGTCACTGTGACGTTAAGCCCGCTCGGAAGCCGTCGAGAAACAGCCGCTGTCTTCACGAAAGTAACGCCTTCGATCTTTTGCTTGATCGCGAGAAGGTCCGCGTTCCAGACGCCCGGCTTCTCAGCATTCGCGGCGACGATCTTTTCGATATCACTTGCCGACGCTCGATCCGTTCCAGTTACTTTCACATTCCGAAGACGGAAAAAGCTCGAGGCACCGACCGTTTCGTACGTGAGAAGGAATCCGATGCTAAGGCACGCCAGGATCGCGACCGACAAAACGATCGGCACGATCCCGCCGCCGAGCCGATCGAAAATGCTGATACCGCTCGACGCTTTCGCCGCCGCTGCCTTTCGCGTGGTGTGTCTTACCCGAGTCCCTTGTTTTCTGATCTTCTTCGCCATTCTCGATGCACAAGCCCGCGCGTTAGCAAGAGCGATATATCCAAATTAGTTCTTCAACTTCTCCAAAAATTCATCCGACAATCGCGTAACCGTTCCCGCTCCTAGGGTGATCAGCAAATCGCCCTCTTGAAGCTCCGGCATCACCTTTTCGGCGGCCGTTTCAATGTCGCCTATATACGTCGCATTCTTGTGGCCGTACTTGCGAATGTTTTCGGTCAGGACTTCCGCCGTGATTCCCTCGATCGGCTGCTCACTTGCCGCGTAGATATCAAGCACGAACAGGACGTCGGCGTTGTTAAACGCGAGCGCAAATTCATCGAACAATTCCAGCGTTCGCGAATACCGGTGCGGCTGAAACACGACGACCGTGCGACGCCCACCCGAACCGTTCTTGGCCGCCGCGAGGGTCGCAAGGATCTCCGTCGGATGGTGACCATAATCGTCAACGACGCTTATGCCCCGCTCTTCGCCTTTAAGCTGGAATCTGCGATTAGCGTTCTTGAAAGTTGAGAACGCTTCCGCTATCGTCGCGAACGGAACTTCGAGCTCAAGCGCAACGGCCGTTGCCGCAAGAGCGTTGTATACGTTGTGCTTACCCGGAACCGGCAGGTCCATCGCTCCTAACACTTCGGTTCCTTTCCAAACAGAAAAGGTGGAGCCGAAAGAACCGTTGTAAACTATGTCATGAGCCGAGATATCGGCCTGCGCCGTCAGCCCGTATGTAACGCGCCGGCGTTTGATGTTCGGGATGATCAACTGGACATTTGGATCGTCAAGACAGATGATCGCCGCCCCGAAGAACGGCACCTTATTAACGAAATCGGTGAAGCATTGGACGACATCTTCCATGCCCTTGTACGACTCCATGTGCTCCTTGTCGATATTGGTGACGACTGCGATCGTCGGATACAACATCAGGAACGACCGGTCGCTTTCATCAGCCTCGGTGACGAACCATTCAGATTTTCCCACTTTCGCGTTCGATCCGAGCGACTCAACTACACCGCCGACAACCGTTGTCGGATCGACACCTGCATGGCCCAACACCGTCGCGACCATCGAAGTCGTCGAAGTCTTGCCGTGCGTCCCCGAAACAGCGACCGCATATGGCTTCAACACCATCAACTCCGCCAGCATCTCCGCTCGCGGGATCACCGGAACCCCACGCTCGCGTGCAATGACCATTTCGGGATTGTCCTGCCGCACAGCCGATGAATAGACCACCACCTGAGCATCCCCAACGTTCTCCGCCGCATGCCCTTCATGGATTGTCACACCCTGAACCTCGAGCCGGTCCGTATTCTTCGACTTCTTGATGTCCGACCCCGATACCTCGAATCCCAAGTTCGCAAGCACCTCCGCGATACCGCTCATCCCGATACCGCCGATGCCAATAAAATGAATTCTTTTTACGTGTCTAAACACTTGCCTTTAATTCCTCGATTATGTCGACCGTCCTCTCTGCTGCGTCTTCCCGACCCATTTCTTTCGCAGCCGTCTCCATTGTCGTGATGGAATCGGGCGATTCGGTCAACTTGGCAATTTCCGCCGCCAATCTCTCGCCACTCAGGTCGGTTTGCAAGATCATCTTCGCCGCACCGGATCGCTCAAGAGCTTCCGCATTCTTCCGCTGATGATCGTCAGCCGCCGTCGGCAACGGAACCATGATAGACGCCTTCCCTGCTGCCGCAAGCTCCGCACAGGTCGTCGCACCCGCTCGACAGATCACGAGATCAGCCTTGCCGAACTCCCTGAACATGTCCGAAATGAACGGCCGAACATCAGCACTCGCGAACTTCGATTCGCCATACGC
>JBEBGW010000286.1:0-5751 GCA_040081025.1 Pyrinomonadaceae bacterium
GTAAAGTTCAGCTGCTTTCGCGTCGGTACGGATAACAGCAAATATCGGATCGCGAGGGCCGAGTAACCCTGCTCGCGAAGGTCGCGGAACGTGAAGAAATTGCCCTTCGACTTGGACATCGTCACGTCGTCGATCTTCAGGAATTCGCTGTGGATCCAGTATTTGGCAAACTGTTTGCCCGTAGCACCTTCGCTCTGGGCGATCTCGTTCTCGTGGTGAGGGAACTGTAGATCCTGGCCGCCCGCGTGGATGTCGAAAGTCTCGCCGAGATACTTCATCGCCATCGCGGAGCACTCGATATGCCAGCCCGGACGGCCTCGACCAAAGGGTGCATCCCAGCCGGGTTCTTCGTCCTCGCCGACGAGCTTCCAAAGAGCGAAATCACGAGCGTCTTCCTTCTCGTATTTGTCGGTATCGATCCGCTCGCTGCCGCCCGTGATATTGCCGCTGAAGTTGATCTTTGACAGCTTGCCGTACTCGGGAAACGCGGCGATGCGATAGTAAATAGATCCATCTGATTCGTATGCGTGACCGTTCGCCAGCAAGGTCGAAATGATGTCGATCATCTCCGGTATATGATGCGTAGCACGCGGCATCTCCTCGGGCCGTTCGTTGCCGAGAGCGTCAAAGTCTTCGAGAAAGTATCGCGTGTACGGCTCGGTGAATTCGTCGATCGAGATGTTTTCGGCCGCCGCTTCCTTGATGATCCGATCGTCGATGTCGGTCAGGTTCATCACGTGCGTGAGGTCGTATCCTTTGTACTTCAGATACCGCCTCAGGATATCGCCGAATACGAACGTGCGAAAATTACCGATGTGGGCAAAGTTCCAAACCGTCGGCCCGCAGATATACATCCGCACTTTGCCGTTTTCCAACGGGTGAAACTCTTCCTCACGACGCGACAATGTATTAAAGAAACGAAGCATAAGTGTCGGTAGCCCGCACGTGCGTAAGGGCTAAGCACAAGCTTTCAATAATAACCCAGATGTCCTTAAATATGCTTCAAGGTCCAACCTTTTTTGAGTGGCTTACGAGAGTTCAGAGCCTAATAAACGAACCTCTTCGCGCGAGTTGACTAATCCTGGAAATAACGCAAAGAGCTGTTACAATTTCGTCCTAGCCTAGCGGGGGACCAAATAATATATGCACCAGAGCGTAAAGAATGCCTTACACGACTTTCTCAAAGCGTACGAAGGCAAAGTGAATTTCATGTATCTCGACGTGAAGGGACTAGTTACGGTCGGCATCGGCCACTTGATCGATCCGGTCAACATGGCGCATAAACATGAGTTTCGTCCAAAGGGTGGAGGCGGAGCGGTTTCGGCGGGAGCGGTCACTGCGGAATGGCAAACGGTCAAAGCACGCAAGGATCTCATTCCTAAAGGCGGTGCGGCATTCGCCTCTGTCACGACGCTTGAGCTAAGCGACAACGGGATCAAGTCGATGGTCACGTCGAGCGCCGCCGCCATTGAGAACTACATCAAGACCAACCCCTCCGCGAGCAAATTCTATTCGAATTTCGACAACTGGCCAGCCGATGCTCAGCTCGCGTTCATGGGTGTCGCTTGGGGCGGAATTCCAATACCGCAATTCGGCTGGCACAAATTTCCCGAGGCTTGCCGCGTGGAGGATTGGGCGAAGGCGGCGGCAGAATGTACGATCACCAGCCCGATAGCCGCCGGGCGAAACGAGGCGCATAAGACGATGTTTCTTAACGCCGCCGCAGTTAAATCGAATGGCGACGACATCACACAGCTTTCATGGCCGAACCGACACGGCAAGACGGGCTAGCTAGGGTCCGCGGTTATCACTCAGCTCCAGAAGCCATATATCCGACTCGGCGTTCGACGCAGTGTAATAGAGCAATTTACCGTCTCGGCTTACGAAAGGGCTGCGGATCTCGACATCCAGGTTTTCCAGGATCTTTGTCCGCTCCTTGGTCGCCGAGTCGATCATATAGATGCAGCTTCCGTCGCCGTAGATCACGCGTCGACTGTCTGGCAGCCATGAAGGGACGCTGTCGGAGTTTTCGAGAAGGATCTCAAAGGTCTTCGTTTCCAGCGAATAGTATCCGAGGTGACGTTTGTCCCCTTCGGCAACCACCCCGAGCAGCTTTGTTCCGTCGGGCGACCAATCCCAGACAACGATCCGGTATTGCGGGTGTTTCGGAAGCGTCTCCGCATTTTGTTCGGTCTGACTGCGGTTGGGGTCGAGGATGAAAGTCGTTCCATCGTAGTAAGTCGTCAGTTTCGTTCCGTCGGGTGACCAAACGGGAAACCCTGTCGCCATCTCTCCGGTCGGATTGAAAGTCAACTGCTTTAATCCGCTTCCGTCGGCGTTCGCGATCCAGACCTGTCCGCCGCCATTGCGGTCTGAGCTGAACGCGATCCGTTTGCCATCGGGCGACCAACGGACATAGCGGTCGAACGGCTCGTCGTTCGTTATCTCTTTCCACTGCTTGCCGTCCCGTGTGACCGACATAATGTCGTCTTGGGTCCGGCCAATTATCCGAGCCACGAAATGCGAACCGTCAGAGGACAGCTCGGCCCGAGAGAGTTCGCGGTCGCCCTGCGTTATCCAGAATGGCTGCCCGATCGTCTTAGCTTCCGCGGAATCAAAGTCAATGCCCTGGATGTTCGCCGTATCGCTTGTCCGCACGTATGCGAGCCGCTTGCCGTCCTTAGAAAACGTAAGGTGGCGGCTATAGCTTGACGGCGTGATGACGGCTTCGGGCTGACCCAGAACGGCGCCGGACGTTTCGTCGATCCTCACGCGCCAGAAGTTCATGTTGCCCGATCGGCTGCTAACGAAATAGAGATATTTACCGTCCGGCGACCAGACCGGATTCCAGTTTGATACGGCAAAATCTTTCGCGATCGGCACCGGATCGCCGCCTGTTGCGGGGATCGTCGCGATATCGCGGCGCCCGAACGTGCCGGTGTAATACCAATACGCGATTCTATGGCCGTTCGGCGACCAGGCAGGAAACGAAGCTTCTACGTTTGCAAGTTCCCGGCGAAGACCCGTGGCGACCTTGATGACCGTAAGAGCATATCGCGGCGTAGATGCACGAACGGTCGGCTGGTCGCGGCCGAACGAACTGACCACGATCTCCGATCCGTCCGGCGACCATGACGGATGAAAGCCGCTGTCTGAAACGAGACGAGCTTCGCCGCCCGACGCGGGAACTATGTAAATGCCGCGGGCGTTTCGGCGCTCGGACCTGAACCCGATGAACTCGCCGTTGGGCGAGAACGCCGGCTGCGTATCGTCGGCGTCGATCTCCGGCGTGAGATTGATACGTTCGCGCGTGCCGACTTCCTGCCGAAATATGTCGAACTGGCCGTTCTCCTGAGCGGCGTAAACGATGTAGCGGCCATCGGGTGAAAGCGAAGGGAAGTATTCGACGCCCGACTGATCGGTTACGTTGATGTTGTTCGCAGATGTCCAGTCGATGGCCGCCGCGGGTTCGCCACGCGTCAAGATATAGTAAAGCCCGACCAATGCCGCGAGAAGGAGAGCCGCTGCCGCTGCGAAGATCAATGTCGGGGATCTCCGATTCGTCCTAAAAGACCGACCCGTCGAATCCGTCCAGGACTGCGACGAGTCCAGCTCACGCTGCACCATCTTCAGGTCGCTGCGAAGTTCTCCGGCGGACTGATAACTGCTATCCGCATTTTTCGCCATCATTTTGGCGAGGATCCGGTCCAGTTCACGCGGTACGACGGGATTGAGCGAGCTGCACGGTTCGGGTTCCCGCGTAAGAATGTTGTGAAACGTCTGCTGCTTATTCGTACCCTTGAACGGATTTTGGCCCGAGAGAAACTCGTAAAGCACGACGCCGCAGCTCCAGATGTCGGTGCGGTGATCGACCCTATCATCGGTAACTTGGGCTGGCGACATATACGCTGGGGTACCGATGATCACACCCTTTGTCGTCGCGAACATATCGCGGATCGTCTGCTGGCCCGGATCGGTCAATTTTGCGAGCCCGAAGTCGAGTATCTTCGCGTAACCGTCTTTGCGGATCATTATGTTCTCAGGCTTTATGTCCCGATGAATGATGCCTTCCATATGCGCCGCGGCGAGAGCGTCACAGATCTGGACCGAATTAAGGACGATGTTGCGGATCTTGAACTTGCCGCCCATCAGATCACGGAGCGTCTTGCCTTCAACGAATTCAGTGGCGATGTAGTTGACGCCCTCAAAATTGCCGACGTCGTAAACGGTAACGATGCCCGGATGGTTGAGCTTTGCGATCGCCCGGGCCTCAAGTTCGAACCTTTTGACGCGTTCGTCATTGGAGATGTATTCGGATGGAAGGATCTTCAGCGCGACCTTGCGGTTCAGTTTTTCGTCGAAAGCGAGATAGACCTCACCCATTCCTCCGGCCCCGAGTAGCCGCTCGATCTTGAAATGGGCGATCTTTTTGTTGATGAACGCGAAGGCCGAAACTTCGGTCTGGTCGTCCGCCATCGCTTTGGCGGCGATATGCATCGCCGAATCGTTCAGGAAATCATCCGCCTGTCCTTGTGCCTTCAGCAGTTCCAGGACCTGATCGCGAAGGTCGGTATCGACTCCCGCCCGCGTCGTAACGAAATCGATACGCCCTCCCGCATCCGTCTCAAGTGCGGCGTCGAGGAGTTCGTCGATCTGTTTCCAGCGGGCAGCGTCCATTTACATGGGTCAGTTGAAGTCGTTTGACGACAGTATTATACGGGAAATTGACGGAAATGGATGCGGACGACGGAAGGTTGCGGTTATCTGCTAATCCTTCTTAAGCTGCAGATACAACCACGCCTTAGCTTTCTGCCATTCGCGAAGGATAGTGATCTCCGCGAGTCCGAGCACTTCGGCGATCTCCTCGGTCTTTAACCCGCCAAAGAATTTCATCTCAACGATCCGAGCCTTTCGTTCGTCGAATGCGGCGAGTTCGGTGAGGCTTCGTCGAGGGCGACGAGGTTGGCGTCGCTTTTCTCGGCAACAAACGCGGCTTCTTCGAGCGAAACCTGATAGACGGGAGTGTCCTTCGCCTTCGGCCGCTTACGCGCGAAATCGACCAGAATGCGCCGCATCAACTGAGCCGAGACGCCGAAGAAATGAGCGCGATTCTCGAACTTTGCATTCTTCCAATCGATCAGTCTTACGTACGCCTCGTTTACAAGAGCGGTTGTCTGAAGAGTATGCCCGGCACGCTCACGACCCATATATCGTCGCGCTATCTTGTGAAGCTCGCTGTAGATGATCGGCGTCAGCGATTCAAGAGCTTCGGCATCGCCGTCACTCCATTTCTGGAGCAATTGAGTGACTTCTTGTGAAGGTTCTTCGGGCATCCGGTTGAAAGGTCGGCTACAAATTTAGCACAACTTAGATCCTCTCGCCTGCGTTTCGCGGCCCACGGCCTCGGGAGTCACCGCGACGAGATCGGGTTCGACGTATTCTGCGCGAGCCCGATCCGAGAACAATAGATCACGGCTGTAAAATTTAAGAGGATGGTCTTTGTCGTATAGCTCGCAAAGACCATTCGCTTTTTCGACGAACGTGAGATCTTCGTTCATCAACATATAGGCGTATGCCGTACGCATCCAGAAGACGGTGATCGTCTCGTGATATGGCATCTCCTTTTCGAGATCGACGCCGAATGCTTTCAGCAAGTAAAAGATGCCTGTCCGCATCTTCGCGGTCGCTCCTTCGAGAGTGTCATTCCGAAGGTAGCAAAGTGCGACGACGAGATGTTCGGCGTGTTTCCAG
>JBEBGW010000287.1:0-5742 GCA_040081025.1 Pyrinomonadaceae bacterium
CGGCCCCGCGAGCCAGAGATACGGCAGGTTCGCCTCGTCTGCTCCGAGGTACTTGTAGATCGGAGACATATTCGCGATCTGCAAACCCCAGCCGAACTGAATGCCAAGAAAGCCGAAACTCATGTTCCAGATCTGAAGGAACGATAGACGCGGTTTATTCTGCATAGTTCACCTAACGATATAGATACCCGCCGACCTCGCCGGGATCGTCGCGCGCACCCTGCCGTCGTTTAACTTGATGTCCGGCAGCTTACCAAGAGCGTCTGACACTGTCGCACTCACGCCGACCTGCCGACTGATGAACGAGAGATCGAAATTCACCTCGGCCGGTTTAGTGTCGTTGTTGAAGATCACGATCACGGCCGCCGTATCCGTCAGGCGGGCATATGCGAATTGCTGATCTTCATCGACAAGATCGAGCGAACGGCCTCGCCTGAGCGGTTCGTGCAGCCTTCTAAGCTCGCCGAGTTTTGCGAGGTGATTCCAAACGTTGTTCTCTTGCGCCGTGCGGCCTTGTGCCGTAAATGCATTTCGCGGGTCGCCGGGAAATCCACCCGGAAAATCGCGGCGGTTATCGGGGTCGGGCCCACCGGGCATCGCGATCTCGTCGCCGTAATAGAGCAGCGGCGTTCCACGCGACGTCATGATCAGGGTCTGAGCAAGCTTCAACCCCTCGATCGTCGCTCCCTTCTCGTGCATGAACCTTTCCATGTCGTGAACGCCGATGAAAGTAGTTAGAGCGCTTGGTTTCGGGTAGAGCCAATCACGCGCGAACATCTGCGAGACCTCGCGAATGTTGCCGCCCTTAGCAAACGCGTTGCGGATCGGGTAATAGAGTCCGAAGTCGTAGAGGGTGTCGATCTCAGTATCGAGTCCGTCGTGTCCACGACGCCCTTTTTGGAAATACGAGAGCAGCACCGGATCGCTGTCGAATAACTCGCCGAGGATGTTTACCTTCGGAAATTCTTTGTGAACAGCGGCTCCCCATTTCGCCCAGAACGAGCGCGGAACGTGCGGCAGCGTGTCCATCCTGATCGAATCGAATCCGGCTTGGGCTATCCACCACAGCGTATTCTGAATCAGGTATTTCTCGACCTCGGGATTGTTCTGATTCAGGTCGGGCAGAATGTCGATGAACCACCCGTCGATATTCCGCCGCTGCGTCTGGTAGGTCGCGCGTGGATTCATCGTTGTCCATTTCTGCCAGTTGTTCGATTCGTGTTTCTCGAGCGTCCCATTGAACCAGGTCGGCGTTGGCGGGTCGTTCGTCCATACGTGGTAAGGTCCGGTGTGGTTCGCGATCTGATCCTGTATCACGACGAAACCGGCTTCATGCGACCGGCGTACGAATTCCTTCACCTTCGCCAGATCGCCAAAGTGTTCGTCGACGCCGTAAAAGTCGATCGCACCGTAACCGTGATATCCGGTGGTCGGTTCGTTGTCGTAAACCTCTCGCGTATCAAGCTTGTCGTTGTTGTCGTATATCGGCGTAGTCCAGATCGCCGACGCCCCGAGCGATTTTATGTACGGAAGTTTGTTGATAATTCCCTGCAGATCGCCGCCGTGGTAACGCCGCCGTTTCGACCGATCATACAGGCCTTTCGATTTTGCCGGATCGTTGTTCGTCGGGTCACCATCGGCGAAGCGGTCCGTAAAAACAAAATAGATCACGTCGTCCGGCAGGAAACCGTTGTAATTCCCAAGCCTTGGCTGGGCGGCGAATACCTCGAACGGAAAATTTACCGAACCCGACGATGTCACGATCCGCAGATCGTACTTCCCGACCTTCACAGACTCCGCAATGCGTATGTCAGCGAATAGATAGTGCCCGTTCGCACTCGCTTCGAAATTCGTCGCCGTTATTCCCGGAGTCGACGATTCGACCCGCGCAGAATTCAAGTTCCTTCCCCGTATTAGCACTCGCACGGGATTGATCGTGCTCTGCGTCCACCAGCTGGGCGGATCGGCCTTTTCGAAAGTCGGCGGCTGTGCGGCGATAGCCGTAAATAGAAAGAGAACTAACCCGCATAGACGCAAAGGCGCCGAGAAAGAAGAGAATCTCTCGAAGAATTTCTCAGCGTCTCCGCGTCTCCGCGGTGAATTGTTACGAGCGACCATAAGTTTCTGTCAACTCCCTAAGTTTCGCTATCATCTCTGGCGTCAAGGAGCCTTCGGCGTATCGCCAAAACCAGTTTCCTGAGGTCGATGCGGGCAGGTTCATACGCCCTTCGGTGCCGATCCCGAGCACATCTTGCAGCGGCGTTATCGCGGTGTGCGCGACCGAGGCCCACGCGGCACGTATGAAGTCCCAATGGATCTCGGTGCCTTTCGTGTCGAGATATTTCAGACAATAATCGTGCTCGCGGCTGATATCGGCCGCGTCGCGCGTCGAACCCGCACCCGCCTGCGAGTGCCACCAACCAACGGTCGTGTCGTTATCGTGAGTGCCGGTATAGACGATGCAGTTTTCGACAAAGTTATGCGGCAGATCGTGGTTCTTCGCGTCGCCGCCGAACGCGAACTGCAAGATTCGCATTCCCGGAAATCCGAAGCCGTCACGCAACTCTTCGACGTCGGGCGTTATCACACCGAGATCTTCGGCGATCACCGGCAGTTCGCCTAGAGCGCGCTTGAGAGCGATGAAAAGTTCTTTACCCGGAACTTCGACCCAACGGCCGTTCTCAGCCGTCTCGTCGGTTCCGGGCACTTCCCACGCCGCGGCAAATCCTCGGAAATGATCCACCCGCACGACGTCCACTGTCCGTAGCGTTGCGGCAACGCGTGCGATCCACCAACTAAATCCGTCGTCCCGCATCGCGTCCCAGTCGTAGATCGGGTTTCCCCAAAGCTGGCCCGTTTTCGAGAAATAATCCGGCGGCACGCCCGCGATCACCTTAGGCGAGCCGTCATCGTTGAGCTTGAATTTATCCTGATTACACCAAACGTCCGAAGAGTCGAGCGCGACGAATATCGGGATATCGCCGACGATCTTTACGCCGCTCTTCCCCGCGTATTCCTTTAGCCGGTCCCACTGGGTATAGAAAACGAATTGATAAAACTTTTCCGCTTGAATCTCCTCGTAAAGCCGTTCGGATTCGGCTTTCAGTGCCTGCGGCATTCGCAACTTTAGTGGGTCGGGCCATTTGTACCATGGGTTCTGGTCATGCCCTGCCTTGATCGCTCGGAATGCTGCATAGTCCTCGAGCCACCAACCGTTCTCCTGATTGAATTTTTCGAAGCGCCCGCGAAGATCGACGCTTGTCGTCTGATGAAACGAGCGGTAAGCCTCGGGGAGAATGCTGTTCTTCCATTCATACACACCGCCGAAATCGACCTTGTGGTCGGGAAAGCTCGGCTTAGTTTTAAGAAAGCTAGCGTCGAGAAGTTCGTCCTCAACCAACAGCTCGGGAGAGATAAGCAGCGTGTTTCCGGCGAACGCCGAAAAACACTGATACGGCGAGTCGCCATAACCTGTCGGTCCGAGCGGAAGTATCTGCCAATAGGCCTGCTTCGCCTCAACCAGCAGATCGACAAATTCATACGCTTTCGGACCCAGATCGCCTATGCCGTACGGACCGGGAAGCGAAGTCGGATGCAGCAATACCCCTGATGCTCGCGGAAATTTCATATCAAAGGACGGGATCCAACCGCTATGTTTGGAAACAAATTGAAATGCGAAAACTAGAAACTGAAAATAACATATCAGTTTTCACTTTTTACTTTTCAGTTATTTCGGACGTAACCGCCAAAACAGAAAGGAGAGTGTATAAAAGCAGGGCGTTTGAATTGTTAGTTCGCACGCCCTGACTGTTTCACACAAAATGTGCTCGCTTAACTGCCGGACCTAGAACTCAAATCGCAATCCGAACTGTATCTGGCGATTCGTAAATCCATAGGTATTGCGGATGCGGCCGAATCCGAATACCGGATCAGTGTTGCCGAGGTCCTGATTCGGCGGCGTGAGTTGCGGCGAGTTGAACAGGTTGAAGAACTCCCCACGGAACTGAATCTTATACCGCTCCCAGAAACCCCAGTTCTTCGATAGACCGAGATTGAGTTGGTTCGGGCTCGGTCCTCGAAGACTATTCCGCTCAAGGTTGCCGAACCGTCCCGCCGGGGCATCCTGAAACGCGGCACGGTTCAGGTAAAGATCGGTCTCACCCGTATATGGCTCGCCCACCAGATCGACGCGAACGCCGTTACGGCGAACATCGAACGGCTGTCCACTGCTGTACCGATAGATGCCGTTGACCTGCCAGCCCCCGACGATCGCATCCAGAGCCGATGGCATATCCGAACCCCACGTCCGGCCTCGTCCGAACGGAATATCGTAAACCGTTTCGAATGAGAAAACGTGTGGAAAATTCAGTCGCGACGTGGCAAAGGGCTCGATAAAGTTGATGTTCCGGTCGCCAACGGCATCGAACGCGCCTTCGCCGTTATCCTTGGTCTTCGACAGTGTGTAAGCGGCACGGTACTGCCAACCCTTTGAGAATCGACGCTCGAGCGAAACCTGCAGCGAGTCATACTGCGATTCGCCTATGTCGTCGCGAACATTGACGTTGCCCCCATTGCCGTAGCATGGCGGAGTCGTGTCGCCATTCGGGCAGGCCACATTGGTACCGGATTCCACGATGCGTCCGTTCAGGTTGTAGTACAAGATCAGGTTCCGACCGCGAGTGCCAAGATACCCGACGCTCAAGGCCGTATCGCTAGTCAACTGCCGCTGATACTGGAAGTTGAATTGATGAACGGTCGAGATCTTGTTGTCCGGGCGCCAGGCAAGCACCGTCACATTTTGCGGATTGGCAAGGTTAACGCTGTCTACGCTCCCGATCGGAAGTGCTCCGGTCGCGAGTCTCGAATCCAACGTGCCGTTCGGGGCTCTTCCCGAAAGTGTGATCCTGAATCCGTCGGTATTGTTGAACTGCGAGAACCCTGAATACGGCGGATTCTGTGCCAGTTGGTTGTCGATGCCGCCGCGGTCGAGGAAGTAAAACAATCCGTATCCGCCGCGAATTACGTCCTTAGCATTGCCGCCCAGGTCATAGGCGAAGCCAATTCGAGGACCGAAATTATTCTTATCGGTATCCACGAGGTCGTCACCGTTATCGCTCGCGACCACGAGTGCGCCGGTTTCGAGGTCGAAATTTGCTTGACGGCCGTACATTTCGGTCGGATTAGTGAAATACTCGTAACGAAGGCCGAGGTTCAGCGTAAGCTTTCTGTTGACACGCCAGTCATCCTGGAAAAACAGAGCGTTTTCCCAGTTGCGTGTACCGACCGAACCGAACGGCGGACCGATCTGGTAGTTGCACACGAATCCGATGAGAAGGTCGGCCTGTTCCCATCCCGTCGATGATGCGCCGCCACATTCGCCGGGTGACCCGTTGCCGATAAGGAAGAAATATCCTTTACCGCGGTTGGGTCGATAGAGCGATACATCACGCCGAAGGATCGTTCCGCCAAACTTCAGCGTATGGTCTCCCGTCGTGTAACTCAGGCTGTCGACTATCTGGTAGGTATTCTGGGGTACTAGATAAGGGCCAAAATCGCCCGTGTACTCAAGTTGGCCATTATAGCCACCGATCAGAGCACCGCCGCCCAAACTCGCATCACGGTTCGCGTTCGGAATACCAAGGTCCGCCGAGATCGCCTGATCGAAGAATGGAGGCGTATAACCGTAACTGATTCGCGACGCCTGAACGCGGAGCTCGTTAAATAGACTGCTATTGATCGAAG
>JBEBGW010000029.1:0-20638 GCA_040081025.1 Pyrinomonadaceae bacterium
CCAAGGAAGATCGCTGGACTCCATTGCGATCCGCGAAGCGTCCCGGGTTCTTTGCCTTCAGCGTTCGAGTATTTCTGGAGCGACGGTACAAGCGTGACTGCACGAGTGTAATAAAAGGTCTGAAATATTTTCACCAGCCGCGTGTCATAGCCAACCGTTGCCGAGATCGCTCGCAAGCCATCACCCTGAAATCCCCAATCCGTCCGGCCGTTGAAGAAGATCGTCTTCCTTGGTCGATACGTCGCGTCGATATTGATCGGCGAGAATCTTCGCGGCACACCGCCGAAGGTATAGAACGACATCGTCGTGATCGGCGCGATCTGATTTCGACGGCCCGGCTCGAGTGCACCGCCAAACTGCGGATCGAAGAAATATTTGCCGCGGACGGTTAGGGTAAATATCTCGTATGGCTGAACGGCCTCGACCGAAGTCTGGTTCGCCGGGGTTGTTCCCTTCGTGATCGTCGAATCGGTTACGTCCAGGACCTTTGAAATATCCGCTAACTTTTTCTGAGCCTCACTCGTCACCGCCTCCGAATATCGGCGTGTGTAAAAACGATTCGTCACTCCGAACTCGATCTCGTTCGTATTCGAGATCGTGTCCATATAATCGAATCGGATTATCTTTTGAAAATTGTTGACGCCGCCGACGTAGCGATATGTTAGAAACGGTTCGATCGTATGGCGAAATCTAAAACGATCTTCCTTGCCGTAATAGTTACGAGCCAACGCGACAGGCCTTACATCGAACTCGAATTCGCCATACTTGCGGATCACGTCACGCCCGGTAACCTGCCGCATATCGTTGAACGAGTTCGAGTAATAAGTAACTCGTCCACCTGCCGTGGCCGTGAAATTTACGTATTTTGTCGAGATCGGAAGCGTGACCTGCGGATGGATGTCGAGCCGCTGTCCGAGCGCGGGCGAGACTACCGGATCGTTGCCTGTCTGCGCTCGATAGGCGTCCACGTCCGTGACGCTCTCACGCCGCGAAACGCCTTCGACACTGGCTTTGTAGGAGAAATATACCGGCTTAAGGAATGACAACTGCGACGGCCTCTTCTCGAAATTTACGCTTGGAAGATTACGGGATTTGACGCTGACATTTGGGATCGAGATCACCTGTGACCGGGCAAGCAGATTGAACGTATAGTTGTTCCAGCTCTTGTTTACGAACGCCTGCGAGACCTCTATCGGCGAGATGATCTGCTGCACACCGTCAAGGAACTGCTGTCGAAAGGCCAGATTGGAAGTTAGCCGAACATCCGCCGCCGCGGTGAAGCCGTTCGAGAAGTATTGAACGCCCTCGGCGTATACCATCGAACCACCTTCGTTCGGGTGTTCCGCATCCGCACCGCCACCGAAGATACGATCCTTCACCGCGTAAAAACCGGCGTTAAAATACGAACGAGAATTCGCACGAGTACGAAAATCCATTCCATATCCGATACCGCGTGAAGTGTAGATGTCTGTCCTAACGGTAACATCCGCCGAACGTCCAAGTGTCTGGAAATAAGCCCCCGACAATCGCAAACCCTTGTTGCCTGAGAATCCGATCGTCGGCGTCAGAAAGCCCGATGCCCGGTCACGTTCCTTGATCGGGATCGAGGCGAAAGGAACAGGAAGGATCGTAATGTCCTTGATCTTGAACTTCGCTCCCTTTAGCTTCACGCGATCATTCTGTTTGATCCGTGCCTCATCTGCGGTGAACGACCATTTGGGCACGGCCTCTTCGCAAGCGGTGAACACGCCCTTCGTAACGACGACCTCGGTCAGTGAAACCCGTTCAACCTTTTCGGCAGTGAAATAGATGACCGTACCGTCGTTCGTCTGATTCGTAAATCCGGTCGATTCCTCAAAGTTGCCAAGCTTGGTCTTGTAATTCCATGTCGCGCGAGTGCCGGTTATCCGTTGATCGTCACCTTGATCGAACACGACGCTGCCCTCGGCGATCATCTTGTTCTCGGCCTCGACGATAACGATCTTGTCGGCCTGCAGCCGATAGATCCCGTAGCGGACATCTACGTTCCCGCTGTGGGTGACGACGCGCTTTCCAGCCTCGCCCTCGACGGACTGGCTCTCCGAATAGACTACGACCTCCCCGTCGCCGCCTTCCGGATTCACAACCGGGCGGACGGACTTCGGTGCGGAGATATCCTGCTGGGACGAAACCGGATTAATGTTTGGTGTATCGGTGATCGGGTTGGCCACGCGGCGGTCAACAGGATTCGTCTGCTGGCCCGATATCGTCAGGACAAACAGCATTGACAGTACCGGGAAATGGAAGAATCGTGACAACCGCATCGAGAATTCCGAGGAGAATGCTTTGATGCTAACACGCAGAACAGGGCGCGCCAAAGGCATGTGGTAAACTGCCGTAAATATGGCGAAACAAAAGGTTTTGGTCGTCGAGGACGAAGAGCTGATGCGCACAATATTGCGTACGCTGCTCGAAGGCGAAGGCTACGAAGTTTTCACCGCCGACAGCGCCGAGGCCGCGATCCGCATATTCCCCGAAAACGATATCGCCGTAACTTTGACCGATATCAAGATGGCCGGGATGGATGGGCTAGCGTTGCTCGATCAGATCAAGGCGATCGATGAGCACGCCGTCGTCATCATCATGACTGCGTTCTCGTCGGTAGATTCCGCGATCGCCGCCTTGCGAAAAGGAGCATACGATTATGTTACGAAGCCCTTCGTGAACGAGGATCTTCTGCAGCGTGTTCGAAACGCAATTCAGAATCGAACACTGTTTGCCGAGAATCGCGCTCTTCGACGGGAGCTGAATCGCCAATACAATTTTCCAGAGATCATCGGGTCGAGCGAAAAGATGCAGCGTGTCTTTGAACTTGTAACCAAGGTGGCCGACACCAATTCGAACGTACTCATCCTAGGCGAAAGCGGAACCGGCAAGGAGTTGATCGCGCGTTCACTCCATTTCAACAGCAGCCGGTCAGCAAAGCCGTTTCTAGCAGTTAATTGCGGAGCGTTGCCTGAATCGCTTCTGGAGAGCGAGCTTTTTGGTCATACGAAAGGAGCATTTACAGGAGCGGTTGCGGATAAGAAGGGGCTGTTCCGATCCGCTGAGGGCGGCTCACTCCTCCTCGACGAGATCGGCGAAATGCCTGTGGCTCTTCAGGTTCGTCTTCTCCGGGCTTTGCAGGAGCACGAAGTGACGCCGGTTGGATCGTCTGTAGCGCAGAAGTTTGATGCCCGGATCATTGCGGCCACCAATCGAGATCTCGAAAAAGAAGTCGAAGGCGGAAATTTCCGGGAAGACCTTTTCTACCGGCTCAACGTGATCGAGATCTCACTGCCGTCGCTGCGAGAGCGGTCCGGCGATATCCCGTCACTCGTAAAGCATTTCATAGTGAAAGCCGCCGGATCGCAGAACACGGTCTCCAAACCGATCAATGACGACGCAATGAACGCATTGCGATCCCATTCGTGGCCCGGCAACGTCCGCGAAATGGAGAATTCGATCGAACGAGCATTTATCCTGAGCGGCGATGAGATCGGAATTGCCGATCTTCCTCAGAAGATCCAGGAAGCTGCCGGTAAGTCGACGACGGCGACTCATGAAAACTCGTCACTCGAAGCCGTCGAAAAACAGTACATCCTCGACACCTTAAGCTCGACCGACGGAGACAAAGTTGCCGCCGCCCAAAAACTCGGGATCGATCTTTCTACGCTGTATCGGAAATTGAAAAGATACGAGGAAGGCTAAACCGACGCGATCTCAAGGACAAAAAAGTCGGTATTGCTAATACGGGTGATCGTTCCTTGCGAGTACGGCGGTTGATAGAAATCGTCGGCCGGGTACGCAGTACCGTCTACGGCCGAGCTTCCGGTCGTCTCACCGCCTGTGACCAATTCTGCCGGGAACCAATCTTCGACCGTTACACTTTTCGCGGCACCCTGCGATCTAGTTGCCAATTGCTCCATCAGCTTCTTCGTGTCTTCTTCGTCCAGCCTGAATACCGCGACGATCTTCTTTGGTGAATCAACCTGCAGCCAGACAATATCTTCGGGTTCAAGCGTGAAGTTTACCAGCAGTCCAAGCTCCTCTGCCTTGTCGTTCGCTTTCTTTGGAACCGACGCGACGCGATTAGCTTCAGAGTTTGCGGACGCCGAATTGCCGGCCGGAGCCGAACAGGAGGAGAATAACAGTGCCGAAAAAAGGAGAGCAGCGGGCGAGATACGTCTGAGAAACAGCATCGGTAATAAACTACCCCCGATGGCCTGAATATGCAACGCCTCGGCAAAACTGTCCTGATCTCTCGTCACCACATTTATGTTTCTAACACGTTCAAACCTTATTCTCTCGTTGGCAATAACCTTGGCTGCGTCAACTGCGGCATTCGCTCAGACCTCAGGCCCGAAAGCGGCTGTAATGGCATTCTACAAATATGACGCCACGCATTCGCAGGTTTTCGATCGAAAGAATATCGACGCACGCAAGCGATGGTTTAGCGATGAACTCTACAAGCTCTTTCTGAAGGAACTCGCGCGAGAAAAGGAATATCTGGCGAAGAATCCGACTGATAAGCCGCACTTTGGCGACGGCCTTCCCTTCCGCCCGATAGATGAAGCCTGCGAAGCGAACGGCAAGAGCCATCGCCGAAAGATCTCCTATGGCCAGGTCACAGTAAAGGGTGACGCCGGCAACGTCGATGTCTACTTCAAATATCCAAAAGGCTGCAACATCCCTGACGTACTTTACGCCGTCAATATGGAAAAAGATCGAGGCCAATGGGTGATCAGCGACGTCCGCTACATCGCAGACAATACATCGCTTGTTGAGGATCTGAACCGGAAGGAATATTGACTGGAGCGGCAATCATCCCTGCGTGCCTCGCCGTCAGGCGAACACGAAGTCCATATGCTAAAATCATGGCTTATACCTCTCGATAAGCTATGACACCAGAGATCAAAGGAGCCACAACTCCCGCCGAAGCCGAAAAAGAGCGTTGGGAGCTGGAAACTCTCCAGAAAGTACTCGATAAAACCCCGGAGCGGAAGAAGTCATTCGAAGGCGTTTCGCTTGAGGCAGTCGATCGGCTTTACACCGAAACAGACAGCAACGGTATCGACGTTGGCTTCCCCGGCGAGTACCCATATAAACGCGGAATCCACCCGACCGGTTATCGCGGCAAGCTCTGGACGATGCGGCAGTTCGCGGGATTCTCGTCGCCCGAGAACACCAACGCACGGTTCAAATATCTGATGGAGCACGGCCAGACGGGCTTGTCCGTCGCGTACGATCTTCCCGCATTGATGGGGCTCGACGCCGATTCGCCGCTCTCCGAAGGCGAGGTCGGTAAATGTGGTGTAGCGGTTTCCTCGCTCGCCGATTTCGAAGTTCTCTTCGACGGCATTCCGCTCGATCAGGTCACGGTCTCGCAGACGATCAATGCTCCCGCTCCGATCTTCCTCGCGATGTATCTCGTAGTCGCCGAAAAACAGAAAGCCGACTTTAACAAGATCTCCGGCACGCTTCAGAACGACATTCTCAAAGAGTACATCGCCCAGAAAGAATGGATCTATCCGATCAAGCCGGCGATGAGGCTCGTGATCGATACGTTCGAGTTCACGACCAAGCACGTACCCAAATACAACCCTATCTCCATCTCCGGCTACCACATCCGCGAAGCCGGAGCGACTGCTCTCCAGGAACTCGCATTCACGCTGCGGGACGGCGTCGAGTACGTCCAATATGGCGTCGATCGGGGAATGGACGTAGACGAGTTCGTCCCGCGGCTGTCGTTCTTCTTTAACGCCCACAACGATTTCTTCGAGGAGATCGCCAAGTATCGCGCCGCCCGGGTCGTATGGGCACGGACGATGAAGGAACGCTTCGGTGCTAAGAATCCTCGAACGATGCAGCTCCGGTTTCACACACAGACGGCAGGCGTTTCGCTCACCGTCCAGCAGCCCCTCAACAACATTGCCCGCGTCGCGATCCAGGCTCTCGCGGGTGTCCTCGGAGGAACCCAATCGCTCCACACCGATTCCTTCGACGAAGCCCTCGCCCTCCCATCTGACAACGCCGCGTTGATCGCACTCCGCACCCAGCAGATCATCGCGGAAGAAACCGGCGTCGTGAACACTGTCGACCCGCTAGGAGGTTCCTGGTACGTCGAAGCGCTCACTGAAAAAATGATCGACGGCTGTATGGACTACTTCGCCAAGATCGACGGTTTCGGCGGCATGGTCGAGGCGGTGGAGGCTGGCTTCCCCCAGCGCGAGATCCAGGAATCAGCCTACCAATATCAAAAGGCGGTCGAGCGTAAGGAGCAAGTGATCGTCGGCGTAAATAAATACGCGATGGAGACTGAGATCCACAAGACTGACATCCTACAGATCGACGAAAACGTCCGCACGCACCAACTTGAACGCCTAGCTCACACCAAATCCACCCGCGACAACGGCGCCGTCGCCAACGCTCTCGACAAACTAAAAAAAGCCGCCAACTCCAACGAAAACACGATGCCCGCCATCATCGAATCCGTCGCCGCCTACGCAACCGTCGAAGAGATCTGCGTAGCGTTACGAGATGTGTACGGAATCTACGAAGAGCCGGCGTTTTAGTCCGAAATTTCTTGAGCCAATTTCCTTCCATTTTCTGCGATTAGTTTTTGAGAGCGTGTTCACCCTACGCCTCCAAGAAATTCTATGATCGCCTTTCCGACACTTGCGCCGGCGTCCATCTTCGCTCTGCTTTTGATTTCTTCCGCCTATTCGCAGACCACTTCGCGGTGGGCTCTCGGACGTCCCGCTCTTCTGATCGACATGCCCGCCGATCCTTCTGCGGGCGGAGTCGCTTGGGCGGAACGCTCGCCGTATTCGATATTCCCTAACAACTGGTCGGCCGAATCGGGCGGACTCAAGATCGAGGTCGCCCGGATCTACACTTCCAAAGATCTCGAAGGCCTGTTTGCCGAGGTCACACCGAAAATGGGCGGGCAAATGACGGCGGGCAGGAAAGGTGGGATCTCGGGCCGGGATCTTATTACGTATAGCAACGCCGGCCGTACTGTCCTCGTGATCGGGCCCGATGCGGCGTCAATTCGGCGGCTAGCTGGATAGTCTCGGCGACCTATAAGGATGCCGCTTCCCGCGACCTTGCTGGACAGCTTCTTCGGTCGATCAAGATCGAACGCGAAGGAGCACGGCATTGGGCTCTTCGCAGCTTTGGCCCGACCTTTTTAACAGCCGAGATGCCATTCGACTTGCAGTTGTCCGAAAACGCGACTCCCGGCATGCAACGGTACGAATCGAGCTTCGACGGTATGGACATTCGCGTCCAGACGGAAACTCCGGAGGCAGGAAGCGTCTTCAACGTCGAATCTACGCTCAAGACGATGACGGAGTCCGAGCGGTCCCTTCCCGGCGTGACGAACTTCACGGTAGAGAGTTCCAAATACAAACTCGGCAATCGAGAAGGACTCCTGATCACAAAGAATTTCAAGCGCGGTTATCGCGAATACCGCGTCTATGACATCGCTTTTCTCGATAAGCGGAGCGGCCTGACAGCGACGATCCAGATCGATCCGAAGCGTAAAGACCACCAGGATACGGTCGAGAGGGTTTTCCGCACGATGCGGGACAGCGTCAATCCGCTGGTCGGTTGGAATACTTACACGATAGGCAACCAGGGGCTATACGTCGACCTTCCCGTCGCGCCGAAAGCGCCGCGGCAAATGAACGCAGTCACGATCTATGAATCGAACTCACCACTCGCCCCGGTCGAGATCCGAGAGTTAACAGTTTCCTATCCCGGTGCTCACGATCCCGATTTCTCTGCCAAGCAGTATTTCGAGATGCAGACGGCGCTCGACAGCAAAACGAAGTACGAGATTCAGGGCATAGATAAGCTTTTGATCGACGGGTTCGAAGCTCGGATGGTCAAGGCGAGTTGGAAGAATGGCGACCGCCAAAACTTCCGGCGCATCCTGACCATCTACGGCTACGGAACGCAATGGATCGTCGACATGCTCGCGACCACTGACACCGAGCTTTACATGGAGCGGGTCATGCAGAGCGTTCGAGTCCGTGTGCCCACCCCGCAAAACAAAGTTCGCCAGTCGTTCGGCTCGATGGGCGCGTCCATAGTCGTCAGCAACCGCATTGAGCCAAAGATCACGGAATCGGCGACCGATTCCGACTTCGCCCGCGAGGAAGTTGCGATGGCTCAGGATGGTTCGAACGTCCTAGCCGTGTACGAGATGGTCTTCAAAGTTCAATCGCCCCCGATCACCAAGGAGAGAGGAACTTTGTTTTTCAATTCGTTCATTCAGGGGCTTGGGAAGTCCATGAACATACAGATGACCGCCACTCTGCGGGATTCGTTCCCCGTCAACATCGACGGTATCGAAGGCCTGCACATGATCTTCGACCTTAAGGGCGGCAACATCGGCAACTCAGTCGTCCAGGGTGATTTCATCATGCTCATTCAAGACAAGAAACTCTGGACTATGACCCTGATCACCAATTATGAGAAAGGCATCGAAGCACGATTGGATCGCGGACGGATCCTCAACTCGCTTCGCGTCGGAATTTAGATCTTCTGGAGAACCTTACTAATGAAAAACCTACGACAAGTCTTTATCGCTGGAATTCTTTCACTGATGGCCGCAATCGCGATCACTGCTCAAACGCCAGTTACTACAGGCGAAATGACGGCCGCCGGTGTCGAAGCGGCAAAGAAGGGCGACTACAAAACTGCGAACGAGTGGTATACGAAAGTACTGAAGCTGAATCCTGACGACCCCAAGATCCTCTACGCGAGAGCAGGCACTTTCGTAATGATAAAGAAAGTCGATCAGGCGATAAAAGATCTCGATGTGATCCTCGCGGCACAGCCGCAAAATGTAGCGGTACTTTATGCCCGTGCGAGTTACCTGAATATGAAGGGCGACTATAAGAAGGCTGCTCAAGATGCCGAGGCGATCCTAAAGATCGCGCCGGATCATGCGGGAGCCTTTCAGGCTCGCGGAGGTGCATATTTCGGACTGAAAAAATACAAGGAATCCGAAGCTGACCTGACCAAAGCTATCTCCCTGGCCCCGCGAGATCATGTGAATTACACCGTCCGGGCCGCCCTTTACGAGGTACAGGGAATGGCCGCTCAAGCTCAGGCTGACAAAATAAAAGCTCAGCAGCTTCAAGGGCAATAGTTACTTACCGTAACTCACTCGCCAGATCTTTCGGCCGCCGTCGTCGGCGATCAGCAGCGAGCCGTCGGAATTGACGAGTAAGCCAACCGGACGACCCCACACCTCGTTCGAGCACTCGTCAGGAAGCCAGCCGGACACGAAATTCTCGTAACGGTTGGCTTCTAGCTTTCCTTTGGCGTCGAACGGGATTCTCACTACGGTATAGCCCGATAGCTTCGCTCGATTCCACGATCCGTGAAATGCGACGAACGCGTCCCCTTGATACTCCTTCGGAAACATCTTTCCGGTATAGAACTGAATTCCTAGAGCCGCGACGTGCGAGGTAAAGATCACATCCGGAACAATCGTCCTATCGACCAGGTCGGTCTCCTCTGTCCGACGCGGGTCGCGGTTTTTGCCGAGATACGAATAAGGCCAGCCGTACCAGCCGCCTTCTTTGACCGACGTCGCGTAATCGGGCACGAGATCGTCGCCGAGTCCGTCGCGTTCGTTGACCGCGGTCCAGAGTTCCCCGGTCTTTGGGTTCCACGCGAGTCCGATAGGATTGCGAAGGCCCCCCGCGTAGATCTTGTGATTCTTGCCGTCCGGATCGTAAACCGAGATCGCCGCCCGACGCGGATCCGCTTCGACACTGACATTTGTCGCCGAACCGATCGACACGAACATCTTCTTTCCGTCTGGCGAGAAGATAACGTTCCGCGTCCAATGCTGGTTGTAACCGCCGGCGGTTAGTTCGACCAGTTTCTCCGGTTCGCCTGCAGCTTGAGTCTGGCCGGACTTATACGAGAACCGCACGACAGAATCGGTGTTCGCGACGTAGAGCCAATCCTTATGAAACGCCATGCCGAACGGCTGCGAGAGCTTGTCGGACCAAGTGAACTGCTCCTCGGCAACTCCATCTTTATTCTTGTCGCGAAGTACGATGATAGAGTTTGCACGCGAATCAGCGACGAACACATCACCGTTCGGAGCCAACGCCATCCATCGCGGATAACGGAACCCGCCCTCGGCGTATACGTTCACCTTGAAACCTTTCGGCACCGTCAATTGAGCATTCGCGGGCTGTGGTATCACCCGCGACGACCGCTGGGCGCTCACCGTCTGGAACGGCGCCGCCAACTTTGTCGGGTCGTATGAGAAAACCTGCGGACGGTCGGTTTGCAGGATCTCAGGCAGTTTCGGCGGTACTGCCGGCTGAGGCGACGTTTGCGGCGTCTGGCAAACAGCCGTCATGGTGACGGCGAAAACGACAGATACAATGGCAGAAAGGTCTCTGATATAATCTCGGCTCATATTTCCTATGTCTGAAAGTTTGGTCCTTTTAGAAGAGGATATCCGCCCGGCGGTGACAAGTAAAAGGGCAACGGGCGACCGAGGCGAACATCTGGCCGCGGAGTTCCTGGAGAAGAACGGCTACCGGATCGTGATGGCAAATTTCGAAGCGCCTATCGGACGTAACTCCCGCGAGGTCCAGGTGATAGGCGAGATCGATATCGTGGCACTCGACGGCGAGACCCTCTGCTTCGTCGAGGTAAAGGCCCGCCGTGACCTGGAATTCGCCGGGCCGCTGACCAACGTCGACCTTAGAAAACAGCGAACGGTCACCCGAACCGCCCGAGCATATCGACGCATATTTCGGGTGTTCGAGATGAAGCATCGTTACGACGTCGTGACGGTAGTTGGCGACGGACACGACGCACAGGTCGAGTTGCATCAAGGCTTCTGGACCGAATCGAAATTCCGCAAGCGAAAATGGGCGGACGACCGCTTCTAAACTGAAACATTATTGGAACAATCGAATTTCCCGAGGCGTACAAGCCCCAAATAGGAACAAACAATATGAAGAACCTAATTCTCATCTTCACGATTTTGTGCTCAGCCGCGATAATCACCGCCCAACAGCCCGCGTTGATCGACCGCGAATTGTTTTTCGGCAATCCCGAATACGCCGGAGCCCAGATCTCGCCCGACGGAAAGTTCATCTCGTTCATTAAGCCCCTGGATGCCGTCAGAAATGTCTGGGTAAAGGGCTTTGACGAACCCTTCGACAAGGCTAGGCCGTTGACCGCCGAGGCCAAGCGGCCGATCGGCCAGTACTTCTGGAGCCGCGACAGCAAGTACATCATGTTCGTAAAGGACAATGACGGCGATGAGAATTTCAATGTCTTCATGGTCAACCCTGCGGCGTCTCCGGCTGCGGGAGCAAAAGTGCCTGCCCCGCTCAATCTGACCAACGCAAAGGGCGTTCGCGTGATCATCTACAACGTGCCCGACACCGATCCTGATCACATCTACATCGGCATCAACGACCGTGACAAGGCATGGCACGACCTTTACAAAGTGCAGATCTCGACCGGCAGCAAGGCCTTGATGCGTGAAAACAAAGACCGCGTCACCGGCTGGTACTTCGACAACGCCGACAATCTTCGTCTTGCTACGCGTTCAACTCCAGCAGGCGATACGGAAGTATTAAGCGTCAACGGAGCCGACCTCAAGACGATATATTCGTGCGACGGATTCGAATCATGCGGTCCGGACAGTTTTGATAAAGACAACAAACTTGTCTACTTTCAGACAAACAAAGGCGGCCGCGATCTGACGCAGTTCGTACTGCTCGACCCGCAGACGGGAGCTGAAAAATTCGTCGAAGAAGACCCTCTAAAGCGCGTCGATTTCGGCGGAGCATCTTATTCAAACGTCACTAAGCAGCTCGTCGCGACAACCTACACCGACGACAAGACGCGCATCTATTGGAAGGACAAGAAATTCGAAAACGATTACAACACGATCAAGAAGAGCCTTGGTGACCGCGAGATAGCGTTCGGCTCGAGCACGACCGACGAATCGAAATTCATCGTCTCGACCTTCAGTGATGTCGATCCGGGAACGGTCTGGACATACGATCGCAAGACAAAGAACCTCTCGACCCTATATCAGGTTCGCGAAAAACTTCCTCGCGCATCGCTCTCGCCGATGAAGGCAGTCCGCTACCCGTCGTCCGATGGCCTCGAGATCCCCGGCTATCTGACCCTGCCGAAAGGCCTGCCGGAAAAGGCTCTGCCGCTCATCGTCGTTCCCCATGGCGGGCCTTGGGGCCGGGACGTTTGGGGCTACAGCAGCATGGCTCAATTCCTCGCCAATCGCGGCTACGCGGTACTTCAGCCGAACTTCCGTGCGTCTACCGGTTACGGGAAGAAATTTCTGAACGCCGGCAACAACGAATGGGGCCAGAAGATGCAGGACGATATCACCTGGGGCGTGAAATACCTCGTGGAGCAGGGTATTGCCGATCCAAAGCGTGTCGGCATTATGGGCGGCAGTTACGGGGGTTATGCCACCCTTGCGGGAGTGACTTACACGCCTGACACCTACGCCGCTGCCGTTGCGATCGTTGCCCCATCAAATCTGCAGACTCTGCTCGAGGCGATCCCGCCCTATTGGGAATCGATCCGAGCCGTCTTCTACAAACGAATGGGAAACCCGAACACTCCCGAAGGCCTCGCACAGATGAAGCGCCAATCGCCGCTCTACTCGGCGGATAAGATCAAGACCCCGTTAATGGTCGTTCAGGGGGCGAATGACCCACGCGTCAACAAGCGCGAAGCTGATCAGATCGTGATCGCACTCCGCGACCGGAACTATCCCGTTCAATATTTGCTCGCCGACGACGAAGGCCATGGTTTCGCACGTCCGGTGAACAATATGGCGATGTTCGCCGCCAGCGAGAAGTTCCTTGCGAAGTATCTAGGGGGGCGTTTTCAGGACTCGATGAGTGCGGAAGTCGCTAAGCGGCTAGCGGAGATCACCGTCGATCCTAAGAATGTGACTCTCGCGTCCGGTAAGCCAAGTGGAGGCGCGGTCGCATCCGGGGCCAGCGTGACAGGCAAATGGGCGTTGTCGGTCGCAGCTCCCGGAGAGGCGGTCGACGTACTTCTAGACCTGAAGCAGAACGGAGACAACGTTACCGGAACGATGGCTTCCGGGGTTGGTGGCGGCACGATTACGAAAGGCTCGTTCAAAGACAATAAGCTGATCGCAACGATCACCGCCGACATCCAGGGCTCACCGACCGAACTCGCCATCGAAGCAACTATCGACGGCGACAAGATCACCGGCTCGATCACCGCCCACGGTCTCGGGAATTTCTCATTTGCCGGGACGCGGAGTAAGTAGGCGAATATCTACCTCTGTGAGGATGCTGGGGCACGAAAGACCTCGTCATCAATGTTGATGTTGGTCTTGAAGTTTGCAAACTGAATGCTAACGGCCACAGCGTCCTCGGTCGCCGCGGCACGCCTGATCATTCCATCTTGATCTACCCAGATACTCACCGGTGAAAGGTTAGATTTGGTCGGAGTTAGCCGAAGATGCCAGCTTCGAACTCCGTTGGCGGTCGCTTCACCGATATATTGAACATCGAACTCAGCCCTCAGCGATTTGCCGGAAAGCATAACGAACCTGTTGATCAGGGCCGCGTCCCGGTCGTTCGCAAAGTCGGTAGAGTTCAGAAAAACTTTAGGCCTCGGTGCCATATATCGCGGGATTTCGTCTGGACGTGTTGTTTGGGGCATCGCATCTAGCCTAAGTTTTGGTTGTTTCTCATCGCTCGATTTGAGCGACACAAAGTATGACCTAGCGTCACTGACGGCGGAGGCTCGGTCAATATGGACTTCTGCCTTCAGAGTCTTCATAGAGCCGTAGAAATCATCCATCCGCCGCAACACTTCTTGTAGCACACCTTGGGGCCTTGTCTGCTTCTGGGTCAGGATCACGAAATCACCAGCATCACTATGTTTCGCCGGATCGAACTTCTTGAAGTCGTCCTCATATCTCATCGTCACGACGACCGCCCTGCCGTTCTTGCGGTACTTCAAAAAATGCTCGACCGTACCCAGACGCATTTCGGTGTGAAATCCGCCGTTCAGGTGGACGACCAGCGAGCCCTTGTTTTTCTTCAAGCTTTCCGCGACCGAATAAGCCATCGTCGCATCCCACAGCGACTGCGAACTCAGGATCTTGTCGATCCCCATCGAGGCTTCCGCACTCGATCCCATCAACGCCTTGAACTTTTTCGAATACGCTTCCGACGCCTCCTCGTAAGGCAGCGGAGCAAGCCAAGTCTTCGCAAGCGGAGAAAGGCCGTTCACCCCATCGCGTCCGTTTCGCGACACCATATTCACATACCGCCGCGGAGCGTTCGCAGCCACCACATCAAGCTTCTTTTCCTTCGCTAGTTCGACGAGCGGTCGGTAATCATCCTTGTATCTCGGCCACGGCCGCGAGCTGAGCAGGAAATGATTCTCGGATATCTGTCCCGCGAGATATTCGTTCAACGCCGTCTGCACGTCCCGCTCGAACATCTCTAACGCGAGCGTCACGCGACGCTTCGCCGCATACTTTTCGATCGCACGTTTAAAGATCTCAAACTGCAACGCGTGAGCTACGGAATCGTCGTGAAACTCGCCGAGAAAAACTACGTCCGCGCTATCGAGAGACTTCATTATCTGGTCGATCGACGACTGCTGACCCTTTCCTGTGAAAACCGTGAACTTCCCTTCCGCAACCTGAGCACTTGCTGAAAAGCTGAGGATGGCAATATATATCCCGGCGAGCAGTGATCGAATCATATTTTTCGAATTTATCACGAACCGGGTTTGCACGCTTCTCGCACGCGATCGTTAGTCAAAAACAAAAACGCCCGGCAAATTCGCCGGGCCCTTGTTCCGTTGATTCCAACCTATTCACACTTCGCACGCTTCATTGGGATATTCATTCCGTTCAGCTTACCGTTTTGTGTCCCCTCGATCCGTGCAAACAAACCGTCCGGTGCCTGACTGCGATAGATGATCCGCTGTGGAAAGTCGTGCGCGAGGTTCTCGAACACCGCCTCGGTTGCAGAAGATTTCACTAATTTGAATGCGGTTTCCTCTTTATTCGATGAAGGCTTAGCGACGTAGTCGATTCCCGCCTCCGTCGTCACGATCCGGATGAATTCGAAGCCGGTCGTCTTCCCACCGCGGACCGTCCGCGACATTCCGATCAGCGTTCCGCCGGATGGTTTCATCCAATGCTCGGCGATCGTCATCTGCCGCTGCGGCACGCTCAACTCCCAGCAGCCGGCCATCCACGAAAGGCTATCGACGCCACTCGACTGTGCTCGGATCGCCATCGAGCCGCAAAGAATAAAAAGAACCATACTCGCGAGACTGCGTTTATACATTGAAACATTGCTCCTAAGTTTAAGATCTCGTTCTGACAACACGACCTTAACGATTCGTCCCAGCTAAGTATTGTAAGAATCCGACAGCGGTTTAAGACGTAAACAGCTCCGACAGCCGATGCGTCTGCTCAAAGTATCCACGCGGACTTGTCCCCGCAAACTCATTGAACTCGTGGATCATATGCGACTGATCGAAGTAACCGAACGAAAGTGCGGTATCAAGCAACCCGAACGAATCCGCTGCCTCGATGCTTCGGACCACGCTCCGAAATCTGACGATCCGCGAAAACACTTTCGGCGAAACCCCGACATACTTGTCAAACATCCGCTCGATCCGACGTTCGCCAACTCCCGACCTATCGACCAGTTCCATTACCGACATCCGTCCGCCGGATTCCGTGATCATCTCCGTCAACCCCGCGACAATCGACGCATCTCCATTCGAACGGCGGGATCCCAGTGCAGATTCAACGATCGCAACTCGTTCTTCAAAGTTCGCTGTCTCCCCTATCCGCGATTCGAGCTCGCCCGACAATCCGCCAATTACATCCGAGAGCGGCACAACCTGGTCGGTCAGCGAAGACATCGCGACACCAAGAAATCCCATAGCGGCGTTCGGTCGAAACCTTACGCCGAACAGACTCACACGCCCGGTTGGCCTGATCAGCAACCGAGACCGGATCTGGCCCGAAACGATCGCAGAGGCTTGCGTCTCGACATCACCGTAAGTTGGAATTCGTTGGAATCTGTCCGCGAGGTTGAATACGATCTCCGGACAGCCGTCAGGAAGTACCGGCTCCGGCGGCGCCTCCGATCCGGCATCGTACTCGACCGACCAGAAGCGTTCGACTATACCGCTGCATTCAAAGGATGGTGTGGACTCTCGGTAGATCACGAACTTAGGTTAACTCAACAACTTCCTCATACTCCGGCACGCTCACGTTCCAGCCGAACCGGTCGCGGATGTGCTGAGCCATCGCCTCGGCCGCGTCAGGCTCGCCGTGCGTGGTGAAAAGCATCTTCGGAGCGGCTGGCAGGCCTTCCAGCCATCGAAGCACTGCCTTCCAATCGGCGTGTGCGGAAAAGCCTTCGACGCGTTCGATATGGCAGTTCACATCAACCAGGCCCTTCATTATTTTGACTTGACGCTCACCGTCCTGGACCCTTCGCCCCGTAGTCCCCGCTGCCTGATAGCCAACGAAGATCACGGTCGCGTTCTCGTCCGGCAGCATTCGAACGGCATGATGGAGAACGCGTCCTCCGGTCATCATTCCCGAAGCCGAGACGATGATCCTCGGCCCGCGCATATCGTTGACCTTCTTCGACTCATCACGCGAGGAAGCCGTCGTCATCGAGCCGGTCCGCAGCGGGTGACGCTTGCCGGCGAGGATCGACGCGTACTCCTCGTCGTGCTCCTCGTTCCACCGAGCGTACACCTGCGTGGCCTGTGCCGCCATTGGCGAATCAACAACGACCGGCAGCACCGGAATACGCTTTTCATCCTCAAGTTCTCGGATCAGATAAAGAACCTCCTGCGTCCGGCCGACAGCAAAGGCCGGGATAAGGATCGGCCCGTTTCGCTCGACGGCCTCATTGATGATCCGCGCCATCTGCGTCGCCGAATCCACCTCGCCATGCAGGCGATTGCCGTAGGTCGATTCGCACATCAGGTAGTCGCACGCCGGCGGCGGAGCAGGATCTTTAACGATCGGCTGGTCATAATGTCCAAGATCGCCGGAGAAAAGGAACCGGATCGAATCCCGATTCGGCACGAGCGGAAGAGTCGCCGCACCATCCAAAGGAGCCGGTTCGTCCGCCAGCGATCGCGCTCCGGCCATCTCAACCAAGACCAAACTCGCGCCGATGATGTGCCCCGCGATCAGAAAGCTAGCCACAAATCCGCCGCCGAGATCAACCGGGATCCCATTGTTCGAGCAAACGTGGATCAAGTCCAGCGCGTCCCGCGCGTCCTTCTCGTCATAGAGTGGCAACGCGACCTCATGCCTCGTCAGATTGTGACGATTTCGATAGTCCGCCTCTTCTTCCTGCAATCGTCCGGAATCCGGCAATAAGATCTTCAACAGATCGGCCGTCGCCTTTGACGTATAAACCGGCCCGCGGAATCCGAGCTTGACCAGTCGCGGCAAATATCCGGTGTGATCGATATGAGCATGGGTAATGATCACCGCGTCGATCTCGGCCGGCGAGAATGGCGGATCCTGCCAGTTTCGCTCGCGCAATTCCCGATGCCCCTGAAACAAGCCGCAATCGACAAGCACCCGCCGGTCGTTGTGCTCAAGCAGATACTTGGAACCGGTAACAGTACCGACACCGCCGTAGAACGTGATCTTAGCCATAAGTCTATTATTTGGGTTTCGGTAGATCGCTGTAGACATCCACCTGAAATCGCCATGCGTCGCCGTCTTTCACAGCGACAACCACGAACTTGCCTTGGCCCGTCGTTCCCTTCCCGGCACTGTCGTAGTTCGTCAATGTGTAAATCCCGACGTCGTAGGCAAGATCTGACGCCACACGGCGCTGCAGTATTCGGAAGCTGATCTCAAGCCGGCCTTTCCGATCTTTTACGTAGTCGAAGAAACTTTTGAACGTCGGCGTGATCTTTTCGCGTCCGATCAGTACGTTCTGGTCAGGAATAAGATACGACGCGTCCGTTGAGTAAAGCCCGCCGACCAGATCATGGTCGAGTTCCCGGTACGCGCGGCTAAACTGCGCGTACACCGCGTCAATACCCGCGTGCGGTTTCACGCCTGGGTCTAGCGATAGATCGGCGACTTTAGACTGTCCGGATCCGATCGAACTAAGAGAAAAGACAAGCGCAAGTAGGACAAATACCTTTTTCATAACCCGCTCCTGTTTGCGGGTTACTTTAACAGAATGCGTCGTTCGCGGACAACGCCGGGCTAATTCACGTATTCCTTGGGAAACATCAGAACCTTGCCGGGATCCTCTAACTTAGCCATCTGCTTCTTTGTCAGAGCCCCTTGGATCAGGTCCTGCGACGTCTCGCCGTCCTTCCAGAACGTGGCAAAGCCAAAGTTCAGCCAGAGCTTGACCTCGTCTTCTTCGTTAACCTTCATCGGAGTCGTCGCCAGACACGATTGGATCCGGCCGGTGATCTCTACCGCCGTACGCTCCGAAGCTTTCGGCAGCACGATCAAAAATTCGTCGTTCATCGACCTCGCGAGGAAATCCATTTTGCGAAGCTGTGACCCGATCTTCTCGGCCGCGAACGAAAGCGCTCGATCGCCGGCGGCGTGGCCGTAGTCGCGATTCATCTCATCAAAGTTCTTGATATCGATCGCCATGACCGTCAGCGGTCGTTCGTCGCGAAACCGGTGCGATTCGGCAAGCTGATTTTCGAGCACCATGTGAAACGCACGCTCGTTCGGCAGTTGCGTCAGCGGATCGGTCAGCGCATTCGACAGCGAACGCTCGAACGCCATCGAACCGAGAAACAGCGGCGAGATCCGCGTATTGATCGCGAAAAGCTTGTCTCGCGTGTCTTCCGTCAGGGCTTCCGAACCGCCGAAGAAGATCTGAAATATCGCGAAGGTATCGCCTTCATGCATTAGCGGCAGAACAGCGGTCGATCCGAATCCTTCAAGCGATCCTTCCTCAAAATGCTTTACGTCTCCTTCCAGATCACCCGTCGTTTCCATCTCGCCACTCATAAATCCAAGGCCCGCAAGCGATTCGTCTGCCGAGATGAACTTCCCTTCAAATTGCGTCGATCTCGCACCAAACGCTTGCGCGACCTTCAACATTCCCGACTCGCCGTCCTTCGTTAGCAGCATGCAAGCCGCGGACGGGACGATCTCGTTCACGCGGTTGGCGACTAGCCGAAACATATCCGCCGGCTTCAGCGACGAACCGAAGAACTCGCGGGCATCCTCAAGCGCCAGCAGCTTTTGGTCGAGTTCGCTGATCGGGCTTTGATCCGCCATCGCCACGGCTCCCGCGCTTCGGGCCTGCCGCATCTGCACGAACGTCCAAACGCAGATCGCCAGATAGATCACCGACATTCCAACGAGCAACGCTACCTTCGTATCCTGATGGAGCGACGATACCGCGATCGCATAGGTCGCAAACGGGGCAGCGAGCCCGAACGCGATCAAAGTCGACTGGATCGTCACGCTTGTTTCGCCGGAGATGGCTGCGGAATTTCGCTTGGAATTGAAGGCCATATATTGAGAGGAACGATTCGCGGCTTTGGCTGGATCTGACGTTCGTCGCGAAGCAATACGGAATGCGGACAGAATGCCCGTAAAATCAAGATAACGCCTTGCGAAGACGCAAGTCAACATTGTTTTTCAACCGCCCGGAACTCATCCACACTCCGCGGGCGAAATCAAGCAAAAAACGCCCGAAAACGCCCGAAAAAAAACTTTAAAAATAGTACGGTTTTTCGAGAATTAGGGTTGACTATGGGGCTTGCAATCCCTAGTATTACTGCTTGCTCTGAAAGCGCTTGAGAAATGGGCAAAGTTGGCTGAAGAAAGACGGCCTTCTAAAGATTCAAGCAACTTAACTTTGAAGAAGACAGGAGACTAGTTCTAATGAAAAAGGTAATTGTACTTTCAACCGTCCTCGGCCTTAGCGCCCTTGGAATGGCTTGCGGCGACGCAGCCCCGGCAAACAACGCTGCTAACAAACCGGCAAACGTAGCTAACGCTGTTAACGCAGCGGCTAACGCTGCAAACGCTGCTGCTAATGCTGCTAACACGGCTGCTAATGCTGCTGCTAACGCTGCTAATGCAGTTTCGAATGCTGCCAATGCAGTTTCGAACGCAACCAAGCCTGCTAACACCGCAGCTAACACTGCTAATGCAGCTAAGCCAGCAAACGCAAACAAGTAGTCGCTAAGAGCGATATGATCTTTGGGCTCGGGACCTTTTTAGGTTCCGAGCCCTTTTAATTTCGGTCAAAAACCCGCTACACCGGATTCCTCTCAACCTTCTGCCGTCTTGACTATCGATCGATTCGTGACTATAGTGCTGAATGTTCCAGAATTCAATACAATTCGGGACTTGAGAGCGCCTTTCCTGGGCGGTCTCCGGTTAGATAAAAAGTTAAGCTTAATCTTTGAGGAAGACAGGAGAATTTTTCTAGATGAAAAAAGTAATTGCACTTTCGACCCTTTTGGCCCTGGGTGCTCTCGGAATGGCGTGCGGCGATGCCGGCACCGCTAACAACGCTGCGGCGAATGCTAACAAGAC
>JBEBGW010000288.1:0-5725 GCA_040081025.1 Pyrinomonadaceae bacterium
GTCCCATTCTGACTGGCCGTCCTCTCAGACCAGTTACCCGTCATAGCCTTGGTAAGCCGTTACCTTACCAACTATCTGATAGGGCACAGGCCCCTCCCGAACCGATAAATCTTTACCCTTGCGGGACTATCCGGTATTACTCCGCCTTTCGGCGGGATATCCCTGAGTTCGGGGAAGGTACCCATGTGTTACTCAGCCGTTTGCCGTGGGTCTAACCCACTCGACTTGCATGTTTTAGGCGCACCGCCAGCGTTCACTCTGAGCCAGGATCAAACTCTTCGAAAAGATTCGCTGCCCTTGCGGACAACCAATCTAGAAAAGAGATTTGTGACTCGTGATCGAGTGATCACTAGTGTATTGAGCTTTTTGAGTGCCTCCGCACTATAAAATTCTTATAAAGGAATTTCTTGGGGTTCGTACTTGAACCGAAGTTCAAGACGAACACATCTCTCTACTACACGATGCTGTGAATGAACCACGCAAACCCACAAGTGCAGGCCCCTTGGCCTTTTTGCAACAAAGTGAGTCAAAAAATCTGACAACCTCGTGAATGACAATTCACTTCGGTGCAGCCGGGGGATTCTACCCTGCTTGAAAGGGGAGTCAACAGGAATTTGACTGCAATATGCCCTATGATTGGTTCGTGCGAAAAACACTCTCCACCATCGCCGTTCTCACACTCTGTATTGCGGCAACCGCACATGCCCAAACGACGCGCCCAAAAGCCTCCAATTACTGGATTCCGACCGATGTACAGGCGGTAGGTGGGGGCGAAGCGGCAAAATCCACCCTCTATATATTGGACGATACGATCGGCGAGGCGAATATCGGGCCGAACAGGTCTGATAATTATGATTTAAACGCGGGCTACCGCCAGACGGCGGATAATGCGTATATTTCGATCAATTGTGATGATGTCAGCAGCCTTGGGACGCTCATACAGACGGGACAGGCGACCGGATCGGCTTCGTGCACCGTGATTACCGATGCGGATGCGGGCTATTCGCTTACATGGGTTGTGTCGACCGGAAGCGGCGGGACAAGCACGGGATATTTGATCAGCGAGCTGGAAAACACCATTGCCCCCTTTACCCCGGCGGTCGCGGGAACACCGGAAACATGGGCCGTGACGAATGCGGATGCACGGTGGGGAGGGCGACTGCGCTCAACATCGACCGATGCGGACAACAAATGGGGGACGGACAGCAGTAGTGAGAAGTGGCTCAATGTGGGCACAGGCAGTTATACAGTTGTGACACGTACCAGTCGTACATCCGTAAGCGGATCAACCGAAATTATGCAGTTTAGGGCAGAAATCGGTTCGCAAAAGGTACAGCCACCAGGGGTGTATCAGGCGACGGTGACGCTGACGGCGTCGGCGTTGTGAATGTTCCATGGATGGATGGAACATCGTTTTTTGGCATCATGATGAGGGTTTGCCCGTTGCCGATGTAGAGACGCCCCGTTGGGGCGTCTCATCAACGATATAAAACGCGATACATTTCATGCATGCGACATCCGTCCAATTCCGACACGCCATTATTCCGCGATCGTTATCGTGTCCCATCATCCCGATTGTCGCGATGGGATTACGCGGGCAATGGATCATATTTCATTACCATTTGTTTGGATGGTCGATATCCATGGTTCGGACATATTCGGAACGGAGTCATGTCTATATCGGATATCGGGGCGATTATTGATGACGAATGGCAACGAACGGGGCGCATGCGTCCGTGCGTGACGTTGGATCGGTATGTGGTCATGCCGGATCATTTTCATGGGATTATAACGATTGATCATTGTGATATGGATAAGGAGGAGACGCCCCGCTGGGGCGTCTCTACGGGGCATGATCAAATGATCCGCCAAACGGGACACGGTCAAACGGGTCGTAACCAATGGAAACCCCAATCATTGGGTTCCATCATCAACCAATTCAAAACCGCCTGCACCAAACGTATTCGTGCCGCCGGTCATCCGCATTTTGCATGGCAACCGCGATTTCACGATTCCATCATCCGCGACGACCGTGCGTTGCAAAATATCCGCCAATATATCATCGACAACACTTCAAAATGGGGTATTGACGGTTAGGTTTGGTTGACCTACAGTCTCGTCTCCGCTTTCCCTGCTCCCCTTCGGGACCAGGTTTTACCCACGTTAGCGCTATGGTCAACTATACCCCCACATCAGACGAAGTGCGTCTCTACGAGATCGCAGTTCTTTACCCGTATCCCATGAACCAGAAGGAAGAAGCTGAGTTGCTGAAAGGCATCAAGGCGATCTTCGACGAAGCAGGTGCTAAGGAAATCTTCAAAGACGTCTGGGGCCGCCGCGGTCTTGCCTACAAGATCGGCGGATTCGACGAAGGGAACTTCATCATCTTCTATATGGAGATGGATCCTTCCAAGCTCAAAGAACTCGATGAGGCGCTGCGCATCCTTAAGGGCATGCTTCGTCACATGATTGTGAAGCCACCAAAGAACTACGTGATCACTTCGTACGCTGATGGTGAGAAGAAGTGGAAGGAAACACATCGTCTGGAAGGTGAGCGCAAGAGCCAGGAACGCGAGGACAAGAAGCTGAAGCAGGTTGTCGATAAGGCACGCCGCACGACTAAGGCCGTAGAAACAAAGAAGCCAGACGTCGAGGCTAAGCCAATGACTGGTGAGGCACTCACGCAGGAGCTCGACAAGCTTATTTCTGATAAGGATCTCGAATTGTGATCCTCTGACTTCTTTCTACCCACTCCTACCTTACAACTCCCATGGCTACTCCACGACGCAACAACAATCAGAATCAGAACCGGGCTGACCCCCGTTCAAAGAGATGCGAGTTCTGCACACCGGGTTCCGGCAAAGGTCCCGCTGACCCAAAGCAGACGCTCTACATCGATTACAAAGACTACGGTGCGATGAAACCGTTCATCGATTACTTCGGTAACATTCGTGCTCGCTACTACAGCGGCGTATGCCTTCGTCACCAGAAGATGCTCAAGATGGCCGTTGAAAAGGCTCGCTTTATGGGTATGTTGGCGTACAGGAAATAAAAGAAATAGAAGCAATAAAGGAAATAGAGGATTCGCTCTTCCAATCCTCTATTTCTTCTATTGCCTTTATTGCCTCATGTGTCCCATTCCTTTCCATCATGTCAGGTCATAGTAAGTGGCATAACATTCGGGTAAAGAAAGGTGCTGCCGATGCAAAACGCGGCAAGGTTTTTACGCGTCATGCGAAACTGATCGAAATTGTCGCGCAAAAAGGCGGTGACCCGACCATGAACCCGAGCCTCCGTACCGCGATCGATAACGCGAAGGCGGACAGTGTGCCCAATGCGAACATCGAACGTGCGATTAAAAAGGGAAGCGGGGAATCGAAAGGCGATCGCATGGAGGAAATTGTGTACGCAGGGTACGGCCCCGGCAATACGGCGCTGCTCATCGAATGTCTGACTGATAATAAAAATCGTACGCTCAGCAATGTGAAAGTTGCGCTCACGAAAAACGGCGGATCATTTGCAGAATCCGGTTCGGTCCTCTGGATGTTCGAACGCAAAGGTGTCGTGTCTGCGACGAAAGCGGGCGTCACGCCGCAGTCACTCGAAGAGCTCGAACTTGAGCTTATAGATTTTGGAGCAGAGGATGTCGAAGCCGATGGCGATACCGTGAGCGTGACGACTGACATGGCGAACTGGACGAAGGTGCGCGACTTTCTCAAGCAGAACGGATTCGAGATTCAGTCAGCCGGTCTTAAATACATGGCGACGCAGAAGGCCGCGATCAATGATCTGACAACAGCGCAGAAGCTGATGAATGTGATTGAAGCGGTGGAAGAGGATGATGACGTATCCGAAGTTCATACGAATGCGGATATCAGCGAGGAAGTGATGGGGCAGATGTAATAAGGATTTCCGTCAGGGAGCAGGGAACCTTGTTCGGTTCCCTCTGCCCCCTGACAACCCCGACACCCTCCTAACGAACGGTGGAAATCACCTATTCAAGTACTGGATAGTTCAAAGCTGCTTGTTTAGTTCTTGTATTAAATGAAAGAAAAGCCATGTGACAGCAGGGTGATTTCATATTTGCCCTACAGAAGTACAAACACTGAGCACGAAGAAAGATCCTATAAGGGCTGGGAGGGATGACCGCCGCCACGGCTGGTGGGGGCCTGCGGAGGAGTGGCTTGGCGGCGGTGCGTTTTCTTTGTAACTTTCTTTGTCGGGTAGACAAAGAAAGTTAGGAGGATAGTGAGGGGGCTTTTTAAAAACCCCCAGCACATGGCCAGAGGTTTCTGCGGGATACGGCAGAACGATCACTGATTGATCGGCTTGTTCTTCTGCGGGAGCGGAGGCGGCTTCTCGTTGTCGGGTAACTTCATGATCTCTTCTTGCGTCGGCAGTTCTCGATAGTTTTTAGGGTTATGAAGAAGATGATACCCATTGAAGAGCACTGCAAACACAAGGATGATCGCGAACATAAACCGCAACGTTCCGTACACCACTCCCACGGTCCATAACACCATGAACCGTTCACCAATCGATTCTTTTACGTCATACCACCATTTCCATTTCTTGTAGTGCGCCTTGAAGCGCATTCGACGACGGTGATCCTCGGCAAGCTGCCGCATCTCTTCGTCGTCCGGACGGTCAAGATCGTATCGTGCCTGTTTATCCATGTGGTCCTCCTTCCATGTGAAAGACCGTATCCACGCAACCTTCAACTTTACCCTCAGTCATGCAGGTTGCGAGCGAATGGCATTGCAAAAAGCCTTGAAGATGACACGACCGAGGTGGCCTCTTGTGCATGTGTCGGATGTACTCCAAGAATTACCTTCGTCCAAAGAACCTGCCAATTCCTTTTTTAGCAGAATCGATGGTGTTGCCAGTGGCGTCGATCGCACTGTTTGCCGCCTTTTCTGCCATCGTGCCTGCTGCATCTACGCTCGCAGCTCCCATCTCACGTCCTTTTGATTCACCGATACCGCCAGTAATACTTCCTCCAATAACAGGAATGTTTTGCCCCTGTCTGCGTCCTTCACGAGCACCTACCTCTGCCACGTATGGTTTTGCTACGTCAGCTGTGGTGCGGATGCCTGCCTGGAGACCATCTTTTAGTGCGCCAGTTGCCTTACCTCGGAGTGTGTCGTTGCTGCGCAGTCGATCCTTCTGCTTTCCAATAAAATCAGCCCCTCTTTCTATAGAAGCTGCTGCCGTTCGATGAGCAAGTTCGTTCAGTCCTTGGGGGTTCATCTGCTCTTTTATGACGTTGATCGATGTTTCAACAACCGGATGGACGGCTTCCTGCTTGCCACCGGGCGTTTCACCGCCAGCAAAATGGAGCAGTCGACGTTCGCCGATATGGTGTGAGTAATGCATCATAGTTAGTTGGACATTAGTTGCTCGATCTGTGTAAAAAGTGCTGCCTCCTGAGCTTTGGTTTGCTGCTCAAGGCCCTGCAGTTCATTTTGTAGATACATAGTTACTTCCTCGGCAATTTGGGCAGTGTATTTCGCATATTCCTCATTGTAACGGCGAAATGCCTCGATGTACCGCAGTGACCTATTCTTCGTTTGTTCAGGGGTCTCATTACTGTATTTCTGCACCAGACTGTCAGCGTTTTCTATGAGCAATTCAGGCTCTATAGGGCCCATAAGGTGCCTAAATAGTTCCTCGCCAGAGAGCAGTATTGGGGGAGGTATGTTGTGTGTGGGTATACGTATATTAT
>JBEBGW010000001.1:0-63491 GCA_040081025.1 Pyrinomonadaceae bacterium
AGTCGTTTGTCGAATTCGTCAGTTCTCACGACAAACTTTTCGTCATCGAACAAAACCGCGATGCCCAGTTCCGAACACTTATGATGGCTGAGTTAGGTGTCGACGCGGCAAAGATCGTATCCGTCCTAAACTACGACGGTATGCCGATAACGGCGGATAATATTTGCCGGCAAATTAAGAGTAAAATAGAAAACTAATGACCTACATTAGATCCACATTCCGACATCCTGCATTACCGAAGAATGAGCTCGGCTACACGGTCGATTATTACGAGGGCAGCTTGAGCACGCTGTGTGCGGGTTGTGGACATGACTCCATCAACGCCGCGATCGTGCAGGCTTGTTGGGAGATGAACATCGAGCCGCACAAGGTGGCGAAGCTATCAGGCATCGGGTGTTCGTCGAAGTCGCCCGCTTATTTCTTATCGAACTCGCACGGGTTCAACTCCGTTCACGGACGCATGCCGTCGGTGGCGACGGGTGCGAATCTGGCTAACCGCGAACTGATCTACTTTGGCGTGTCGGGTGACGGCGATACGGCTTCGATCGGGATGGGCCAGTTCGTTCACGTCGTCAGACGAAACCTGAATATGGTTTATCTGGTGATGAACAACGGCTGTTACGGCCTGACCAAGGGACAGGATTCCGCGACCGCCGATGCCGGTTCGAAGAGTAAAGCCGGATCCGTCAATCTTTTCGAGGCGATCGATCTTTCTTCACTTGCGATCGAGCTTGGGGCAACGTTTGTCGGACAGAGTTTCTCGGGCGACAAAGAACAACTCGTCCCGTTGCTCAAGGCCGCAATGCATCACAAAGGCTTCGCTTTCCTCAATGTCATTTCGCCGTGTGTCACCTTCAACAACAATCCCGGTTCCACCAAGTCGTACGACTATGTCCGTGAACACGTTGAGATCACCGGAACGATGGACTTCGCTCCGATGATGACCGAGATCACGACCACCTATGAAGCTGGCTCGGTCAATGATCTGGTAATGCACGACGGCATGACGATCCGCCTTCACAAGCTTGCCAAGGATTGGGATCCGTTCGATCGCATATCGGCAGCGAGCGCGATGCAGAAGGCGAAAGCCAGCGGCGAGATCCTGACGGGACTGCTCTACATCGATCGAGATTCTACTCCTCTCCACGAGACCCTGGCTGTCAGCGAGCATCCGTTGAACTCACTTTCCGAGAGCGTGCTTTGCCCGGGAAGTTCGGCCCTCGACAAACTGAACACCAGCCTTCGTTAACACATCCGACACAAATTCCTCTTGCAATCGCTAGATGTGTATGTTATTAAGTTAACGTTAACATCCTCTCCGGTAGTTTTTGATGAGCCGAAATATTAGACGAAAACCCGCGACGCTTAGCGACGTCGCAGCGACGATCGGAGTTGCTCCGATGACCGTGTCGCGCGTCATCAACGGCAACGGCTACGTCAGCGAAGAGACCCGCGAAAAGGTCCTTGAGGCGGTCAAGAAGATGAACTATCGCCGCAATGGACTCGCGCGCAATCTCAAGCGCCAGAGAACCGACACGGTCGGGCTTGTGATCGGCGATATCTCGAATCCTTTCTCGACCGAATTAGCTAACGCGGTGCGTGAAAGCCTGTCCGCACGGGGTTACAACCTCTTTATCTGCATTAGCGAGCATAGTGCAAAGGAGGACATCGCCGCGTTCGAATCCTTTGTCGATCACAACATTGACGGAATCATTGTAGCCACGCGTTCGAACGAAGAGGGCGACGAACGGTTAAACGAGATCGCAGACAGCGGCGTGCCGATCGTCGTGGTTGGGCGCGATTTTCGTCATGAGTCTGTCGATTCGATTTCGGCGGATAACTTCACCGGAGGGTTCGAGGCGACTCAACATCTGATCGATCTCGGGCACAATCGGATCGGTTTTATTGGTGCCGGATTCGAAAATCGCTCACGCCTCAAGCGTCTTCAGGGATACCTGAGTGCCCTGACGAAACATGGAATTCAGATCGATGAGAGGTTGATAACCGGAAGGCGGGACTCTTCTCGCGATACGCCGGGATATTCGACTGAGGCGATCGGGTATGAAGGTATGAAGCGGCTTTTGTCATTACCGATTCGGCCGACGGCAGTGTTTGCTCGTAATGACTTCACGGCTGTTGGAGCGATCTCCGCGGCCAAGGAAGCCGGGCTGAGAATCCCGCAAGATATTGCAATTGTTGGGTTTGACGATACTCCGCTTGCGGTTCACACTACGCCGCCGCTGACGACGGTTCGTCAACCGATGAAGCTTCAGGGCCAGTTGGCCGCGGAGATGCTGCTTCGACGGATCTCCGGTGAGGCAGAAGACACTACTGAGAAACGCATCCTTGATTGCGAGCTAATAATCCGCGAATCGACCGTCGCGCAAAGTTAGAGCGATAGAAGGTAAGATGACCCGGTTCCTATGACCATGCCTGTTAACGTTACCAGAGAATCACATACGCGTTGCTTTGCGATCGCGGTGGTCTTGTGTGTAGTTGCGTTTGCCGGGGTCGATCTATCTGCACAGGAGATTCGTCCCTTTGAAGAGTTACTCGCGAGACCGGTTTCATTAAAGAAAGGGAACGCCGGCGTACATCCACGACTCTTCTTCAGTGCGGCGGATATTTCGGGAATGCGGGAGAAGGCGAAGGGTGAAGGTAAAGAGCTTTGGGCGACGACTCTCAAAGACATACAAACTTTGCGGCGTGCGGTGCCGGATCCGAGGGATGAAGACCTGTACAAGAGCGGCCTCGACAAACGTAAACCCGGAAGCATCGCTCAATACGGTTTTGCGTTTCAGATCACGCAGACGAGCCTTGCGTATGTGATCGAGCAAGACGAGCGATATTTAGAAGCCGCTAAGGAATGGACGCTGGCGGCCTGCGATATGCCGCTTTGGGGTTACACATACAACAAGCCGAACGTCGATCTGCCGCCCGCACATCTACTTTACGCGGTTGCGTTCGCCTACGACGTTCTTCACGACAAGCTGACCGCTGCCGAGAAGGAAACGATCCGGAACAAACTCGTGAAGCAGGGCCGGCTGATGTACGACTATTTCAAGTACAAACCGGGCAAGCGTTACACGTACACGCAGAATCACACATGGATCCCGATGGCGGGCCTTGCTATCGCGGCCTACGCGATCATGGACGAGGTTCCGGAAGCAGCCGAATGGGCAAAGCTATCTAGGGCTGTATTCGGCCGAACGATGGTCGCGTTCGGCACCGATGGCTACTTCTACGAGAGCTTTCATTACTTCGGCTTCGCGTTTCGCTGGATGATCCGATACTTCGACGCGCATCTTTCCGTTACCGGCGAGAACCTTTACGGGGTGATGAAGCCGAAGTTCGACGGGATGAAGTATTTCGCGATGCACTCGGTCTTACCGGATGGCGAGAACGTGTTCGATTTCGCGGACGTTGGCGACGGATCGCTGAATCGGAACGGGACGAGCAAGCGGGAAAGCACCTATTCGGAGTACGACATTCTTTATCGCTTCGCTTCGGTTTATAAGGACTCGCAGGCCCAGGCGATAGCCGACTTTCTTCGCACCGAAACAAAGCTCGAGACTCGCGAACCGATGTGGGCATTTCTCTCTCGTGATCCATCGCTAAAGGCGTCGGCCCTTTCGGAGATACCGCTTCAGTACCACTTCAAAGATAACGACACGGTCTTTTGGCGTTCGGCGTGGACAAAGGATGCGACCGCATTCGCGTTCAGATGTGCGCCTCCCGAGGGACATCACGCTGCGCGGCTGAATTCGAAGATCAAGGATTGGCGGCAGAACACCGGACACGCTCACCCGGACGCGAACTCGTTCATCATCTGGGCGAACGGCCGATATCTGACTGGTGACACAGGCTATCTCGGCATCAAGCAAACTGACGATCACAACACGATCCTCGTAAATGGACGCGGCCAGGAGAAGGACGGCGTTTACGAGATGTTCAAAGAAGTGCCGAACGAACGGCTCGATAAGATCCGTCTTGCCGAGGTCGATGCAGGCTCCGGATATCTATACGCTCGCGGCGAAGCGGCGTCCGGATACTACGCCGACCTCGGCATTCAAAAGTTCGATCGCCATTTCATATACGTCGAGCCCGGATATTTCGTTGTTTGGGATGAACTCCAAACCTCGAAGCCCTCAACATTCACATTTCTCTTGAATGCGGACAGAGAGATCATCGGCAAGGATGCAAAGTTTGAACTGATCAATGGTGACGCTCGGTTGCTTGTAGAGCGGCTTGATCCGATCGCCGCGTCGTCGGAGATCACTGATCAGAAGGTACAGGCCCGCGGGCTGCCGGGAAGTGTCGACAAGGGAGACAGCGAGATACGCGGTCGGCAGCTTCGCGTAACCACGACATCTGAAACGACGAATGGCGGTTTTCTGCATGTGCTGGTACCGGCAAAGGTCGGGGCTTCGCCAGTTGCCGGAATCGACAGGATCGATGGCGGGCTTCGAGTTCGGCTCGCGAATGGCCGCTCCGACACGATATGTCTTGGTGGTCCTTGCAACGGCCTGAAGAGTATTCCAGGACGGGTCGTCATCCACCGCGGCGACTCCGCGTCGGCTCTGGTCTTCCAGCGGCCACAAAGCGCAACGGCAAAAAATTTTGAGGATCGAGAAAATTGGTCAATCCAATTTTGAATTGAATGGCAAATAGCACGTCACAAAACAGCTTCAAGGTGCGCGGACTTCGGTGGGTCATTATCGGGCTCGTCTTCTTTGCGACGCTGATCAATTACATTGATCGGCTTACGATCTCGGTCCTGGCTCCTTTGATCACCAAGGAACTCAACCTAACGAACACCGAGTTCGGCGGCATTGCAACCTGGTTTCTCTTCGCCTATACGATCAGTCAGGCACTTTCAGGAAAGCTGTACGACCGGATCGGCATTAAGAAAGGTTTTACGGTCTCGATAATCGTATGGTCACTTGCGGCGATGGCCCATGCGTTTTCGATCGGTATCAAATCGCTTAGTGCATTCCGATTCATGCTTGGTCTAGGCGAGGCAGGAAATTGGCCGGGAGCTGCGAAAACGGTATCCGAATGGTTCCCGGCGCGTCAGCGTGCGTTGGGCATGGCGATCTTCAACAGCGGTGCCGCGATCGGGTCGATCGTCGCGCCGCCGATCATCGTCGGGATCACGGCCTACTTCGGCCACTGGCAGCAGACGTTCATTGTCACCGGTGCGCTCGGATTCGCGTGGTTGATCGCCTGGTATCTCATCTACGACTCGCCAGAGAATCACAAGTGGATCACTCCCGAAGAATATCGCCTGATCAAGGAACAGGACGACCATTTTGAAGCAGTCGCTCCGCCCGAAACGACTATCGCCGAGGAAGTGGCCGTAACACTACCTGAAGAGCGGGCAATTGGCTGGTTCGAGCTGCTGACGTACCGCCAAACATGGGCGATCATTCTTGCACGACTACTCGTCGATCCAGTGTGGTGGCTATACATCACCTGGCTGCCGCTATACCTGAGTCAGGTTCACGGATTCGATCTGAAGCAGATCGGTTTGTTCGCATGGGTGCCGTTCGTTGCTGCGGACGCTGGAAGCCTGTTCGGCGGCTGGCTATCCGGTCATTTGATCAGCCGAGGATGGTCGGTAAATTCAGCTCGGAAGATCGTGATCGCATTTGCCGCGTGTTTGATGCCCGCCGGGATCATTGCCGCATTTACGGCGAGTGCGATGCTTGCGCTCGTTATGATCGCGATCGTCCTTTTCGGATTTCAAGTTTGGATCAACAACGTGCAGACGCTGCCGAGCGACATGTTCCCGTCAAAAGCCGTCGGATCGGTTGCAGGTCTCGGCGGAACCGGAGCGGGTATCGGATCGATGATATTTACGTTTACGACCGGCTGGGTGACCGACCACTTTTCATACGCACCGATCCTTATTGCCGCTGGACTGCTGGCGCCGATCGGCACCGTGGTGCTGTTTACGCTCGCGGGAAATATCAAACGGGTTACATTGGCGACGCCAAGATAAGACATTTTACAATTTTAGGAGTTACAGATTATGAAGAACTTTTTCGATTTCACGGGCAAGGTGGTACTCGTCACCGGAGCCTCGAGCGGCATTGGCCGGGCAACGGCCGAGCTGTTCGGGCAATGCGGAGCATCGGTCGCGATCAGTTATCTGAAGAACAAGGTCGGAGCAGACGAGGCTGTTGCGGCGATCTCGGCTAACGGTCACGGACGTTTTGTCGGCAATGCCGACGGATCGGCTGTCGGAACCGTAACGGTTGCGGCGAAGGCCTTTCAGGCGGACGTAACGACGAACGAAGCCGTCGTGAAGCTCGTTCGCGAAGTAGAGGAAAACTTCGGCGGCATCGACATTCTCGTCAACAACGCCGGTTCGCTGGTTGAGCGTCTCCGCACGCAGGAGCTGACCGAGACACGTTGGAACGAAGTCTTTCAGCTCAACTCGACGAGTGCGTTCTTTGCGGCGCAAGCGGCGATCCCGAAGATGCTCGAGAAGGGTGGCGGAGCGATCGTCAACGTCACCTCGATCGCGGCACGCAACGGCGGAGCTCCGGGTTCGATCCACTATTCATCGGCAAAGGCCGCAATGCTCACGATGACGAAAGGTCTAGCCAAGGAGTACGCGAATCAGGGCATCCGAGTGAATGCGGTTTCGCCGGGTGTGATCGATACGCCGTACCACGAAACCTTCACGGCTCGCGACGTGTGGAACAACATGAGCAACATGATCCCAATGGGCAGGGTCGGCAGAGCCGCCGAGGTTGCGAGCGTGATCGCTTTCCTCGCGTCGGACGCCGCCGCCTACATATGCGGCGAGACGATAGAGATCAATGGGGGAATGTTAATGGACTAACTGTCCCGGAGAAAACGATGAAAAGAATCAATCAGATACTTACGACTAGCTTCATTATCGCCTCCTTCGCGATCATCGCTTCGGCACAAAGCTTCCGGGCTACCCTCGTTGGCCGCGTCACAGATCCGAGCGGAGCGACGGTCGCTGGAGCGAACGTAACCGTGACGCAGAACGGAACAAACTTCACCAGAACCGTTACGACGAATGGCGACGGCGAGTACGTAGTTTCAGAGATCCAGCCGGGCGGATACACCGTAAAGATCGACGCGAACGGCTTCAAAGGTGCGATCAATCAGAACGTGATCCTTGAGACCGATCAGACACGTCGCTTCGACGTCAAACTGGACGTCGGCAGTGTAAATGAAACTGTCACGGTCGAGGCAGAGCCGCCTACGATCAACTCGGAAACTCCCGAAAAGGGTGACGTGATCGTGCAGCGTCAGGTTCAGGAACTGCCGCTTAACGTTCGAGACTTTGTGGATCTCGCAAAGCTGGTTCCCGGGATCTATCAACGTCCGAGCGACGACGATCAGGGCCAGGGCCTCGCGTCGGCTGGAACGCGAACCGATTCGACAAACTTCATTCTTGATGGCGTCGGGAACCGCGATGACCGCAACGGCGGTGTCGGGGTGAACACGTCAGTGGATTCGATCCAGGAGTTCAAGGTATCAACGTCGACTTACGGCGCAGAATACGGTCGACTCGCCGGAGCGCAGATCAGCGTTGTATCCAAGTCGGGTACGAACAGATTCTCGGGTTCGTTGTTCGAGTTTGTTCGGAACGATTTCTTTGACGCGAACAACGTATTTACTCCGGCTGGTCAAGGGAAGACCCTGAGGCGTCATCAATTCGGCGGATCGCTGGGCGGCCCGCTGCCGTTCTTTAATTTCGGCGAGAACGATAAGATCTTCGACAGCGGGAAGGACAAGATGTTCTTCTTCACAAGCTTCGAGCAGCTTCGTGAAGTCAGGTCACAGGCCGCGAGCAGCCTTGCTCCGACCGTTCCGTGGGCAAACGGGGATTTCCGTGACGTCCGCGGAGCAGGGACCGACGGAATCCTGGGGAATGCCGACGACACAAATCGCGTGATGTGTCTTCGACGGAGTTCGAATCCGTTGCGTCCGACGCGAGTGGAGTGTCCGACGCCGAATGTGATCCCACTCGCCCCGGTGGCCGGCGATCCAAACCTTCTATACGCAAGCCCGGTTTCGCTGGCGATCCTCGGTTTCTTCCCGCGTGCCGACGATGCAAGCGGATTTGCAAGGTTTGCGAATATCGCGAACACACTTCCACGCAATCTTTTCTCGGTCAAGATCGATCGAAAGCTCAGTGAAAAGAACAGCTTCTATTTCCGTTACTCCCTCGACAATCGTAAGGCGTACCAGCCGCAGGCCGGACGCATCAACTATCCCGGATTCCTGCGGAACTGGGATTATCAGCAGTCGTCCTATGCGTTCGGCGATACGCACACTTTCACGCCGACGCTCATTAACGATTTCCGTATCGGATTGCTCGATCAGGATCGAAAGACCCTCAACGAAAATAACGACACGGACTACATTGGACTGTTCGGAATTCCCGGACTTCCGACCGGGCAAGAGGCACAGTGGCAGGGATTTCCGGCGATCCGAATCGATGGATTTCCTGACAGCGGCGACAGTGCGAACACGCCGTTCAATTACGTCTACAAAGGATTCTCAGTCAGCGATACGGTGACCTGGGTCACGGGAAGTCATTCATTCAAGTTTGGTGTCGATATAAATCGACCGAACTATATTGAGAGCGACATTCGGAACGTTCGAGGTGATTTCCGATTCCGCGGGCGGTTCACCAATCCGGCGAACGCGGTTGCAACTGGGTTCCGATCGTTTGCCGATTTCATCTACGGTATACCTGATTCGACCCAGCGTCAGATCGGGGCAGATGCTGCTGATCTTCAGGCTTGGCAATCGGCATTCTTTGTTCAGGATAGTTGGCGCGCAGCATCGTGGCTGACGCTGACTATGGGTGTTCGCTATGATTACACACCCTATCTGTACGAGAAGAATGATCGCATTTCGAACTTCATGCCGGAGCTCGGACTAGCCGCGTGTTCCAGCGGAGAATTCCGCACTCCGGCGGGTGCGTTGGTCTGCGTCGACCGCGATACGCTCGGCCTGCCGAGAGCATTGGTCGAAACGGACAAGAACAACCTTGCCCCGCGTTTCGGCTTCGCGTTGAAGCCCTTCAAGAATGACAAGACCGTGATCCGTGGTGGAGCCGGGATCTTCTACAGCACCGAGACGATCAATCCGGCTCGACAGATGCTTGCGTTGAATTATCCCTACCTTGCTCGCGAACAATTCAGCCGGGCATCGACGGCGGACATTCTGCAGCTGACCTGGGCAGATCCGTTCCCGTCAAATCGCTCGGCCCTCCAAGGGGTCGATACGCCGCAGGGAATCCCGACCGACGCACAGACGCCGGAGGTATACCAGTTCAACCTCACGCTCGAACACGAACTAACTAAAGATCTCGGACTCGAGATCGGCTACGTCGGATCGCAAGGGCGGCATCTGGGAATGCGATACAACCTCAACTACCAGTATCCGACCGGTGCGATCGGCTCAAACGGATTGCCCTTAACCGCTCGCGCGTTTCCGACCTACGGCGATATCACGTACCAGTCGCAGGAAGTGAACTCGAACTACAACGCTCTGCAGGTCGCGGTCCGACGAAGATCGAGGGCCGGCCTAACCTTGCTTGCGTCGTATACGTTCGGCAAGGCGATGGACCAAAACTCGAACACGAACAATTCGACCACCGGTTCGCAGCGGAGTCCGCAGGATATCAAGGACTTTGCGAACGAATGGGCGTTGGCCGATTACCACAGAACTCATCAGTTCTCTGGAAGCTTCAACTACGATCTTCCTTTCGGCCGCGGCAAGGCGTTCTTTAGTGGAGCACGCGGATTGGCGGATGCGATCGTCGGCGGATGGCAGTTGAACGGTATTGTTACCCTGCTGTCCGGTCGTCCGATCACACCGGTTTTTACGTCGGCTGATACGGCCAGCGGCCGCCCTGACTTGATCTCCGATCCTATGGAGAACATTCCCGACGGTCTGTACTTCAACCCATACGCCTTCCGCCGTCCTCAGGCCACAGCGGACGATGCAACCCTGTTCGGAAACGCGGGACGTAACATTCTGATCGGGCCAGGGTTTCAGAACGTCGACCTATCATTGTTCAAGAACATTCGGCTCGCGGAAAAGACCAAACTGCAGCTCAGATGGGAAGTGTTCAACGTTCTGAACCGTGCGAATTTCCAGGTTCCGGGCTTTCTACTTCCGACCGACATCGCAACGATCAGTCTCTCGGATCTGATGCGTACTACCAGCGTAGGACGGTCTTCGTTGACATCGAACGAAGCCCGCGAGATGCAGTTCGCGGTTCGGCTGACGTTCTAGCTCACAACACGATTGGCGGGAGGCGATGTCTCCCGCCATAATTTCGAACATGAGAAACAAACTTTCCGCATCGTTACTTTTCGTTCTCTCGGTATGCCTGGCTGTCTCCGCGCAGGACTCGATCGGCACGTATCAGGTTCGCGTGTCGCTTGACCGGGCTGACTGGACTTACGAGCTCAATCGTCCCGCGAAGTTTTCGATTACGACGACGCTCAACAACTCACAGACTTCCGGCCTTCCGGTGAAGTATTCATGCGGGCCCGAGATGATGCCGCCGGTCGTCGAGAAAACGGTAACCTCAACCGATCAGCCGATCGTCATCGACGCTCCGGGGATGAAGGCGCCTGGATTCTATCGATGCATCGCGACAGTCGAGAAGGATGGGAGGACATATCGCGGGCTCGCTACCGCGGGATATCGGCCCGACCAGATCAAACCGGTCGTGACCGAGCCTGCTGACTTCGACAAGTTCTGGAACGACGGCAAAGCGGCGCTCGCGCGCGTTCCGATGGACGCGAAGATGGAGTTGCTTCCGTCGCTCAGCACTTCGAAAGCCGATGTCTATCACGTAAGTTTTCAGAACGTCGGTATGGGTATCAGCCGAGTCAGCCGGATCTACGGGATCTTGTGTGTTCCAAAAGACGCCACCAAAAAGTATCCCGCCGTGCTTCGTGTTCCCGGTGCCGGCGTTAGACCGTACACCGGGCAAATTGCTCTGGCTGAAACCGGATTGATCACACTCGAGATTGGCATCCACGGGTTTCCTGTGAACCTTCCGCTTGAGGTTTACGATCAGCTTCGGGCCGGAGCGCTCAACCGGTACATGCTTTACAATCTCGACGATCGAGACGAGTACTACTATCGCCGGGTATTTCTGGGCGTCGTTCGCTCGAATGATTTTCTCACTAGCCTTCCTCAGTATGATGGCAAGAACCTTGGCGTGATCGGCGGAAGTCAGGGCGGCGTGCTATCGATCGTCACTGCTGCACTTGACCCTCGCGTGAAGGGGCTCGTCGCTTCGTACCCGGCAATGTCGGACATGGCTGGCTACACGGTGAATCGCGCCGGTGGCTGGCCGCACATGTTCCGCGACGCGAAGAACCGCTCGAAAGAAAATCTAGAAACGGCCGCCTACTACGACGCTGTAAATTTCGCTCGCCGATTGAAAATTCCGGGCATCTATTCCTGGGGCTTTAACGACGAAACGTGTCCGCCGACCTCGACCTATGCGGCTTACAATTCGATCACGGCGCCTAAGACACTGCTGCTCGGCCTCGAGATGGGCCACGCGAATTCGGCCGAACAGAACGACCGGCTCAACACATGGATAGAGAAGTTTCTCAAGGAGGGGAAAGCACAGTAGATGAGATCTTTGTTGTCATCGGTATTGATCACCATTGTTCTTTCGTTCGCGGTTTTAGCACAGGAAGACGAAGCTCCGAAGGCGGCTCCACAAAAGCCGACGCCAAACTTAGCTAACGGTAAGTACGGCTCGCTCGAACGGAACGTTTTCGACCTTTGGACGCCCAAGACGAAGAAGGCATCGCCGCTCGTCGTATACATCCACGGCGGTGGTTTTGTGAACGGCGACAAGGACAAACTCTCGGCAAATCTTCTAAAGCGTCTTCTCGAGAACGGCATTGCTGTGATGGCGATCAACTACAGCCTGATGCCGCAGCACCTATATCCACAGGCCTACAAAGATGCTGCCCGCGCCATACAGTTCGCACGCTCCAACGCGAAAGCATGGAATCTCGACAAGACGAAAGTCTCAACAATGGGAAGCTCCGCTGGGGGACTTACTTCTCTCTGGATCGGGTTTCACGACGACCTTGCGGATCCAAAGTCGCAAGACCCCGTGCTTCGCGAATCGACCCGATTGAGTTCGATGGCGGTTTGGTCGGCGCAGACGACGCTCGTTGCGGACATTGTGGGTCCGCGAGTCGGGACGACGACGTTAAAGCACAGTTTCTACACCGGACGGTTCTTCGGATTGAAGCAGGCAGATATGGAGACCGGGAAGGGTAAGCAGCTTACGCGAGACGCGTCGCCGCTTTCGAATCTAACGAAAGATGATCCGCCGGTCTGGGCCTATTACAGCATTGCCGATAAGCCCCAGACCGACGCGACGACCGTCAGCGAAGCGATCCATCATCCGTACTTCGGCAAGGTAATGAAGGAAGAGATGGACAAGCTAAAGATCGAATGCAAGATCCGGCATAAGGATGACGGAAAAACCGTCAATGACGATGTCGTCAATTTCATCATCAAACATTTCAACGGTAAGTAACGCTCACAAGATGTACAAAAAGGTCGCTCAAATCGTAACGCTAGTCTTCGCACTGTCGATGTTGGGAGTTGCACAGGACGCACAAGAGCTGAAGGCAGAGAAGGAAGCCGACGCCCGGCTGAAGGGCGAGCATCCGCTTGTGCAGATCGCCAAGTCAAAGCCGTCGTCGCTTCGCAAGGAACTCGTCGGCGTTCACCCGCGCGTTTTCATGACACAAGGCGATATCGATCAACTGAAAGAAAAAGCGAAGTCTAAGAAAGAGCTTTGGGCAACCGCACTTTCACGCGTTCGAGCGATGACGGACGAACCCGCACCCGCACCCGCACAGGAGCGTCGAGTGCAGAACGAAGTCGGGCTTGGGATCGCCGAAGCCGCGTTCGTCTACAAGATGACGGGCGATAGGAAGTATTTTGACGCCGCGATGAAATATATCGACGCGGGGATTAGCTACGACGTTTGGGGATACACCTACAACAAACCCAACGTCGATCTCGCCGCCGGACACCTCCTCTACGGGATGGGCTGGGGATACGATCTGCTCTACAACGACCTAACTCCCGCACAACGAACCCGGATCAAAGAAAAGTTAGTGAAGCATGCTCGTCTTCTTCATGAGTTCTTCAAGCCGAAGTCGGGCAAATCATACGCCTATAGCCAGAACCACACGTTCATTCCGATCTCGGGACTCGCGGTTGCGGCGTATGCGTTGATGGACGAGGTTCCTGAGGCGAAAGAGTGGGCGGCGACATCGCGTGCGATCTTCGACCGAGTGCTTGCGACCTACAGCGAGGACGGATATTTCTACGAGAGCATGGAGTACTGGATCTTCTCGATGCCGTGGATCGTCCACTATATGGATGCACACGCCAAATCGACCGGCGAGGATCTGTACAAGGGAATGACCGGCCTCGAGAACGCACACAAGTATGTCGCCCACATCACGCTTCCGGGCGGCGAGTTCAATTTCGATTACGGCGATATATACGCCGGTCCGGTGACCCGTGCCCGGAAAGGAAACGACTACGAACGTGAGCGGATCAACGGAAAGTTCCGGACTAACTACAACATCCTCTATAATCTCGCGACGCGATACGGCAACGGCGAGGCTCAGGGCGTTGCGGACTGGGTGAGATCGAAAGGGCAAGTGAACGCTGAAGAATACTGGTCGTTCATCTGGTACAACCCGAAGATCAAGGCCGTGTCGATCAACGATCAGCCGAAGCATCATTACTTCAAAGATCACGGCGTCGTTTTCTGGCGATCGTCGTGGGATGACAACGCGACCGCGTGGTCGTTCAAAGCCGGACCACCAGAAGGACATTCGACTACAGCGAAGGTTAAGGCGTTTCCCGATTGGCGGCTGTCGAGCGGACACGCTCATCCTGACGCTGGCGGGTTCATCATTTGGTCGAAGGGACGATATCTGACCGGCGACTCGGGCTATGCAGGCGTGCCGATGACGGAGCATCACAACACGATCACGTTCGACGGCATTGGCCAGGGTAAGGAAGGCAAGGGACACGACGCGTTTGCCGAAGTTTCGTACGATCTGATGAACCAGATCCGACTGACCGAGGTGAAGTTTCAAGGATCGACGGCAGTCATTACGGCAGACCTCCGACCGGCGTATGAACCTGAGGTTGGTGTCGAGAAGTTCATTCGTCGGTTCACGTTTACGGATCCCGGCGTCTTCCTAGTTGAGGACGAGATCAAAACATCTAAGCCGCGGAAGATCATTTCGTACTTGCATAGCGATAACGAGATTGCGAAGAGCGGAGCCGGGTTCGAATTCGAGCCGGGTAAGCCGAGCCTGCTGGTCGAGCTGATCGAGCCTTCGGGTCTCGACGCGATCATCGAGAAGAACATTCTCACGGCACCGGGGCGGCCCGGAAGCGTTGATAAAGGCGAGCGGGAAGAGCGCGGAGTCAGGCTGGCGATCTCGCCGAAGAAGGCAACAGCAGAAATCGCATTGAAGACGCGTTTGACGATCCGCTAGCGGGACGGCCCGTAAGGCATTTTCGCAGGATCTATCGCGGGTATATGAGCGTGACGATTGTAGTACGCGAAAACGCGTCATCGCAGGTCGACGCGGGTGCCGGTAATATTCCGCGGAAAAAACGCGTTGCGGGGTGCGCATTTCCGCCAGCAACGGAAAACCACCTCCTAACCAATGTTAATTGGTCGTACCAATTATTTTGCGACGAATTCCCACTTTTCAGTTGACAGCGAAATAAATCACTGTATTATGTCAAAGGCTTTTACAAATTAACTAAACCCTAATCCGGATCATCGTTGAAATGCCTGTAAAGTAGCTAATTCGACCGAACTACTGTCCTGCAGGGAAAGGATCGAGCCGGAAGGTCAGCTTAATTTGTCAAAGGACTAAACAAAAGACTTGCGGAAGATAAACCCAAACAACTTCAAACTTGCGACGCGTGGAACGTCCAGAGAGATCAATCGTCAGATAGCGCTGACGCTTATCCGTACGCATCAGCCGGTGTCGAGGGCAGACCTTTCGCGGCTAATGGAAACGAACCGGGCTAGCATCACGCTGCTTGTCAATGAGTTTCTCGAGGAGGGCTTGGTTCGCGAAGAGGCGCAGAGCGAGCCTAACAAGCGCGGCCGCAAGCCGACCTCGCTTTTTCTCAACTCCCTTAACAGCCTCGCGGTCGCCATCGACGTGCGTGCCACGCGGACGTTCCTTATGCTGACCGATTCAACCGGTAAGCAGATGGGCGAAGTGATCAGTTTTCCGACCAAGCTCGATCCAAATGATTTTGTACAGTCGCTTGCGTGGCAGGTTCGAAAAGCTCTCGGCGGAAAGCTGGATGCTGCGACGTGTGGCGGCATCGGCGTCGTCGTGCCCGGCATGCTCGACCTTAAGAACGGAACGGTGGTCCACTCGCCGACTCTTCGCTGGCGCAATGTGGAGCTTCTGGACCTGATGGAAACGGAATTCGGCGACATCGAGATCCACCTGGAGAACTCCGGTAAGGCCTGCGCACTATCACAGATCTGGTCGGTTCGCGGTGACGGCAGCGGACACAACGACATCGTTTTCGTCAGCGTCTCGGACGGCGTCGGGGTTGGGATCGTGGTCAACGGCGAGCTCGTCCGCGGGCGACATAATACCGCGGGCGAGTTTGGCCACGTACCGCTCAGCATCGACGGTCCGCCGTGTGCTTGCGGAGCGAACGGATGTTGGGAAGCGTATATATCCAACATCGCGACGCTCTCGCGGTACTTCGGGACGAGCGCCGGGAATCGGAAGCCGCAACCGCTAGAGCACGCGGAGTTCACGATCGAAGAGCTGATCGCAAAGGCTCGAGCAAATGACGGGAAGGCGTTGACCGCACTTCAGTCAACGGCCCGATACCTCGGCCTCGGACTCGCATCGATCATTAACGTGATCGATCCGTCACGGATCTATATCGGTGGGGAAATAACGGAAGCCTGGGACCTGCTGGAGCCAACCGTACGGGACGCGATCAAAGAACGCGTCCTCAGCTCGGAACTCGGCGAAGCGTCGATCCGCATCGTCCCGGCAATTGAATATCCGCGCCTTAGGGGCGCAGCGGCGCTCATCACGGCGCCTGCATTCGCGGCCCCGAAGGTCGCTTAGACATCTCCGGACGCTTTTTGAAAGCCGACCGGCCACCTACCAAGCGGGTAAGTTTCGATAACGAAGGAGAGGATTAAAATGAAACTCATACAGTCAGCCATAGCTCTAATTAAGCCAATTAGACGTGCCCAAAATTTAGGATTACTTGCCGTCTTAGCGGCTGTACTCATCCTTCCGGTCGCAGGAATTGCTCAGATCACGACCGCAACGTTCGTCGGAACGATCTCCGATCCCAGTGGTTCAGCTGTTCCGAATGCTAGTGTGACAGCCAAGAACATTGACACGGGGCTTACTCGAACCGTTACGACCGGAGACGATGGAAGTTTTCGAATTGAATTCTTGCCCGTCGGCAATTACACGATCGAGATTGCAGCGGCCTCCGGATTCAAAAAGGCTTTTCGTGAGGGGATAGTTTTGCGGGTCAATGACACGGCACGCATGGATTTCGCTCTTGAGGTTGGAAGCGTTGACGAGCAGGTAACCGTCACCAGCGCGCCACCCGAGATCAACACAAGCTCAGCCGAACTCGGCCGCACGGTTCAAACGCAGGAGATCGAAAATCTTCCGCTTGTTGAACGAAATGTCTATTCTCTTTTGGACCTAACTCCGGGCGTTCAGTCGAACAACGGCGGTGTCGGTAGTATCGCGACTGCCTCGGCCGCGACGAGCAATCTAAGCCTTGGCTTTCCCGAACAACGAACACTTATTAATGGCGGCACCGACGGCGGGACGGGCTCGGTGAACTATTTCCTCGACGGAGGTACGAATATGACGAACCTCCGCAACACCGGCAACATTCTTCCGAGTCCGGATGCGATCCAGGAGTTTCGTGTGCAGACAAACGCATACAACGCCGAATACGGCCGATTTGCAAACGGCATCGTTAACGTTCTTACCAAATCGGGCACGAACAGTTTCCGCGGTTCACTATACGAGTTCGTTCGAAACGATGCCTTCAACGCCAACGAATGGGGTGCGGTCGTAGATAAGGCTCCATATCGTCGAAATCAGTTTGGCGGCACCCTCGGCGGTCCGATCATTAAAGATAAGACGTTCTTTTTCTTTTCTTACGCAGGCCTGCGGCAGACGACAAGTACGTTCCTGAACGGCGCGATCGTACCCACGGCATTGGAGCGTTCGGGCGATTTCAGATCGTCCGGACTTACCACACTTCCTAGAGATCCGGCGACTGGGACGACCCTCGCAAATGCCTCGACCTTCACCTGTGCTGGCAATGCCGGAGTCATCTGTCCGAATCGGATCGATCCCGTGGCAGCGAAAATCCTCGCCGACTACATTCCAGTGGCGAATCTACCGGGCAACCGATGGCAGGGGAACGTTCCGAATCCTTATAACACCGACGAGTTCCTTGGCAAGGTGGACCATCAGCTTACCGATGACCATCGGCTGACATTTTCTTATTTCAATACGGCGGGAACCACGACCGTTTTTCCCGGCAGCGGGAATCTTCCCTGGGCCACTCAGGATTTCACCTGGCGGCAGCACAACCTGAACATTAGCGATGTGTGGGTTATCAGTCCTGATAAGGTCAATCAAGTTTGGCTAACGTACACGCGAAACTTCGGTGGACGCGTGAACGTGCCTGACACCTCGCTCAGAGATCTCGGATCTTCGTTCTATCCGCAAGGTACTCCCTCGCTACCGCAAATAACGGTCACCGGATATTTCACCCTGACGAATGCGATCGGCGGACCGCGCGCCGGTACGAATCTGTACTCGATCAGGGACGTTTTCAGTTGGAACAAGGGTCGTCACGCGATCAAGATCGGGGGTGAGTTGACGTTGAACAAGGATGTCCAGGAAACTCTTCTCAATAATTACGGTGTGTTCACATTCAATAACACTTCGACAGGAAATGCCTTTGCCGACTTTCTCGTCGGTATTCCGAGTGCGATCACGCAGGATGCACCGGTGACGGCGTACACCGACAGTTGGTATTCAGCTCTTTTTGTTCAGGACGATTTTCGTGTACATCCGCGGGTGACCCTAAATCTCGGCCTCCGATGGGATGTCCAGACTCCGCCGACCGATCCGGAAAACCGTGTGGCAAACTACATCCCCGGACAGAAATCGGGGGTCAACCTGGCCGCTCCTGTCGGATTGTTGTTTTACGGTGACCCGGGTGTTGAGCGTGGTGGAATTCCAGTGGACTACAGCCACTTTTCACCGCGGTTTGGCATTGCGTGGGATCCGTTCGGAGATGGTAAGACCTCTCTCCGCGGAGCCGCGGGCATATTCTACGGAAGTATCTCCGGGAACGAATGGAACACGCAAACTAATACCCAGCCGTTCTCAACCCGATTGGCGTTCACTAATACAAACCGGCGGGCGAGTTCGACTACATTGTTGCCACTAGGTGCATCGCTCAGTAATCCGTATAACGCATTTGTTGGCGGGGCACCATTCCCGTACACGGGAGCGTTCGTAAACGGCGGCGGCGTCTTCGCGGTGGCGACCGACTTCAGCTGGCCGCGAACTTTTCAGACTAACGTCTCGATACAGAGACAGATTACAAAGGACTTTATGGTCGGTGCCGCATACGTTGGTACCCGCAGCAGCAATCTGCCGTTCGGACGAGATATCAATTACCCCGTGCTTACGCCTACGGCAACATCGGCCGCGGCGAACGTTCTATCACGACGACCGAATCCGTTATTTGGTGCTGTTACGCTTCTGGATTCGGACCAAAAGGCATCGTACGACGGAATGCAGCTCACGACCGCAGGTCGGTTCAGCAAGATCCTCACGTTCAATGCATTCTATGTATTTAGCAAGACCCTGAGCAGTGTTCAGCTTCACAACAATACGACGCAGGGCCTGTCGCAGAACGCCAGCATGCTTGAATTAGACAAAGGGCGTGCGGATACAGACCAGCGACACGTGTTCAGTCTGAGCATGAACTTCCAACCGAATTTTTACGGCGGAGACAATCGTTTTGCTAAAGCTATTCTCAACGGATGGAGCATCTCTCCGATCGTAAAATTGCGAAGCGGCCGACCGTTTACGGTTGTGAATGGAAACGTCGACGCCAATCTCGATGGTGTCGCAAACACTGACCGTGCTGAGTTGATCGGCGATCCGTTTTTGGAAAACCCGACCGCAGATAGGTGGTTCAATATTGCCGCTTTTTCCCGGAATCTTGCCGTCACTGGCGTTGCAAAGAATGGATCCTCGCCTCGCAACTTACTTGACGGACCCGGCTTCAAAGTCGTTGATCTGGCCCTATCTCGAGACTTCCGGTTTGGCGAACGGTACAAGCTCCGTTTGCGTGCCGAAGGAACAAATGTCTTCAATATGGTGAACTATGACCAGCCGAATGGTTCCGTTCCGGCAAACATTGCGAACCCTGGCAACTTCGGTAGGATCACAGGCGCGGGAGCAATGCGGAAGCTGCAGTTCGGAGCTCGGTTTACGTTCTAGGTTGATTCAATAATGGAGTTCGATCGGACCTTTTCTGGTCGAACTCTATTTTCATTTCTTCCACTATCTATCCATCAATGACGAGGTTCAAACGAACAACTCGGTCTGTGGCAACGCTCATTGCGTTTGCGATCGGCGTGACGCCGCTATTGGCGGCGATGGGCGTTCGATCGCAATCTCCGGCGAAGAGCACCGTTTCCTCACAAATTCTGGCGACGGAGACGCGCGATTTTCTGGCGAAGGAAATTGCCGCGCACTTTGGGAATATTAAGTCGCTTCAACCGCCTCCCGATCGAGTATTCAATGCGCTAACGGTCGGGGAGTTCTCGTGGGGAAGTTTCGCTCGGGCGCTTGCGGCTCAGGCGGATCTTGGCGGCAGCAGAACGATCGCTGGGAAGGATACGGCGAGAGCGATCGCGGAGATGGGACTGCACGAATCGCGCGCGGGCGGCAAGGCATTCTCGCAGCTTTACTCGACGCTCGCGTTGAGGCACTACGGAACCGATCTCTCCAAGAACACTGTTTGGCAGAGCATGAACGATGCCGAACGTAAGGAGTGGCAGGCTCTTCTCGATCCCGGCAGATTCTACGACAAAGAGAAGCGAGAGGTCATCAACCTTCCGGAAAACTATCTCGGCGTTGCGGCCAGGATCGCGGCGATGAGCTGGCAGATGGGTGCGTTGAAGGATCGGCCGTTGGTCGATTCGGTGGTCGAACGAGCGGCGAAGCAGTTCCTCGACGGTGCCGTCTATGCCGACGACAATCTTCCGACCGGCCGCTACGACCGATACTCGAACGAGTACGCTCGATTCTGCTGGGATGCCGCTGATGTCGCAGGCCGTCAAGACATCAAAGAAAAGCTGAAGCCTTCGCTCAAGCATCAGATGAAGATCTGGTGGGATCTGGTATCGCCGGAGGGCTACGGCTACAACTGGGGCCGCAGTCAGGGACTCGTGAGCTATCTCGACACGCTGGAGATAGTCGCATTCCTCGGCGAAAACCCTGAGTTCCGGCCTGCTTCCATGACCGAACTCGCCGCGCTTTACAATCAGGCCTGGCGTTGGATCCGAGCCGACTACAACGATGAGACGCATATGTTTCGCGTGTTCGATTACGGCCGTGGCAACTACGCATACATCAATCCACGGCGCGAATGGCAGCAGACTGGCACGGGGTTCGGCAAGATAATTCTTGCGAATCACTCGTTCATTCAAACATTGGAGCGTGAGAAGATAGCGCAGTTTCCATCTGCTCCGACCCTGCCGGATGTTGGGCGTTTCGATTTCTTCTTGAAGGGTAAGGATCGACAGTACGGCGTCTGGCTCGTGCGCCGCGGAAATTTGCAGTTTGCGTTGCCAATAACGGTCGGAACCAAGCCGGGCATCGCGGATTATCTGCCGACGCCCTATGGCTTGACTGGTTTCTCGGCACCTGTTGAGCAGGTTTATCCATCGCTCACGCCGTTTTGGACGCTCACCGATGGCTCGGTCTATTCGGCGTCGGATGGAGCCGACGAGATCCGTCCCGGAGCGGACGCGATGTCGCTGGCTACGGTAAACTCTAAGTGGGCGAAGATCGGAAGTCCGTCCGGGACAAATTTCGCGAACGGGCTGCGGAGCGAGGTCGAATGGCGGCTCGACGGACGGAAGTTGACGCGCCGCGAGACGGTTACAGCGACCGCGGATGTATCCGTAAAGGACTGGAAGTTCGTTGCCCCGTCGACCGCCACATCAGTCGAAAGACGCTCGGTTTCCGGATTTGAGTTGTTTGACCTCGTCGGTTCTGGTTGGACGCTGCGGACGGGGATCAAGCCGATGCCGGATACGAAGTTTCGCATCGTCGCAGCCGGGAACGGCCCTCTGTCAAAGGGCGTACTTAGTGCGATCCCGATCCATATAGTGGCTGAACGCAGAGCATTTACATTGAAAAAAGGCGAAGGTGTTTCATGGGAATTAACATTGGAACTGCAAGATCGATAGGGAGTATATGATCACTCAGAAATCTGCGACATCAGCACTTGTGACCGATTGGAGCCGGATCAAAAAGGAGAAACCGGCTCCAGGGATCCAACGGCAAATGGTGGTTGGCGAAAACGTGATGATGGTTCGGTTCACGTTCGAGCCGTTCCTCGTTACGCCTGAACACACCCATCCGCACGAGCAGATGACTCTCGTCGTGCAGGGCAAGGTGAAATTCTTCATCGAAGGCGAGGTGAAGATAGTCTCCCCCGGCGACGTGCTCCATTTCCCTCCGCACAATCGCCACGGTGCGACTATGCTCGATGAAGAGGTCGTACTGATCGATATTTTTTCCCCGATCCGCGAGGATTTTTTAACCGCTCTCGCGACTAACGGAAGTAAGTCGAGTAAATGAGGAACGCGATCGCAGCAGTTTTGGCGACGTTGCTCTTCGCGTTTGCCGCGGCCGCTCAGTCGGCGCCGAAGCTGCTGGTACTTGATGGCTCGCTGCTCGAACGACATCGCTCGGAGTATGCAGCCGGCAAGAGCGCACGGAGTGGTGAGATCGCTGAGCTGGTCAAAACGGCGGACAAGATCCTCAAGGCCGGCCGAACATTCTCGGTCACCAAGAAATCCCAGACGCCGCCGAGCGGAAGCAAGAATGATTACATGAGCCTGGGCCCATACTGGTGGCCCGACCCGACCAAGCCGAACGGCCTGCCGTACGTTCGTCGAGACGGCGAGCGTAACCCCGAGATCAATAGCATTCCGGACGACACCGAGTATAACGATATGCTCGAAGATTCCGAGGCTCTCGCACTCGCGTACTTTTTCACTCGTGATGAAAAGTACGGGAAGCACGCCGCGACTGTTCTGCGAACGTGGTTCCTCGATCCGAAAACACGGATGAATCCGAATCTGAATTTCGGCCAGGGCATTCCGGGGATTTCGCCGGGCCGCGGCATCGGGATGATCGAGACTCGAAATATGTTTCGAGCTATCGACGCCGCAATAATTCTGCAGTCCAGCCAGTCATGGCCGGCGAGCGATCACGCCGCGTTGAAGAGATGGTTTCGCGATTTTCTGAAATGGTCGATCGAAAGTCCGCTGGGGAAAGATGAGGCGGATGAGCGGAACAATCACGGAACGTTCTATGACGTTCAGGTGATCGCGTACGCGATATTCACCGATCAGATCGATGTTGCGAAGAAACAGCTTGAGGTAACCCAATCTCGCATCGCATCGCAGATCGAACCGGACGGCAGCCAGCCGCACGAACTTGCCCGTACGCTTAGCTGGGGCTACGTAAATATGAACGCGTACGGATTCGTTCTTCTCGCCAGGCTCGGCGAGTCTGCGGGCGTTGATCTGTGGCACTACCGCACCAAGGACGGCCGCGGCGTCCGCGAAGTTCTGGAGTGGATCGTACCGTATGCATCGGGCGAGAAAGAATGGTCATACAAGCAGATCAAACCGCGAGGTTTTGATCTGACGGTTCCCTTACTCGAGATCGCGGCGGTAAAGTATAAGAAACCTGAGTACTCGACACTTGCCGCAAGGCTGCGAAACACGAGCAACAAAGAAACGTTTCGATACCTTGGCATTTATTAACCTATGTTCAGAAAGACCTACTACGCAACGAGTCCGAAGAATCTTGTCGGAGCCTCCAACGACGATCTCCGCGAAGATTATCTGATAAGCGATCTCTTCGCCGACGGTGAGATCAGATTGAGCTATCTCCATTATGAGCGATTCGTGATCGGCGGCGCGGCTCCGACAGATAAGCCGATCTCGCTGCCGCGGCAGACTGAACCCGAATCGGCAAAAGGGAATCCCTTTCTTGAACGTCGCGAACTTGGCGTCGTTAATGTCGGTTCGTCGGATGGGCGCGTCACTGTCGATGGTGAGGCACTCATACTCAAGCCCAAGGATGGCCTTTATATTCCGATGGGAAGTGAAGAGGTGTCGTTTGAATCCGTAGGCGAACCGACGCACTTTTATCTCGCATCGACTCCGGCCCATGCTCGCTTTGAGCTGAAGCACATCTCGATCGACCAGGCCGTTCCGCTCGAACTCGGTGGAACCGAGAACGCCAACGAACGCACGGTGTATCAGTACGTTGTGCCCGCCGTTTGTCAGTCTTCGCAGCTACTGCTTGGCCTGACCGCGATGAAGCCCGGGAGCGTTTGGAACACGTGCCCGCCGCATCTGCACGATCGTCGGTCTGAGATCTATTTCTATTTCGACCTCAAAGAGAAGCAGCGGATCATGCATTTTATGGGTGAGCCGGACAGACTGCGACACATCGCGATCGACAACAATTCGGCAGTCGCGTCGCCGCCGTGGTCGATCCATATGGGCGTCGGGACGACGAACTACACGTTCATCTGGGCGATGGGCGGCGAAAATCTCGATTACAAGGACATGAACGTTTTGGACATCTGCCAACTGAAATAACATGAAACGAATTGTCTCGCTTATCTTTCTCGGCATTGTTTTATCGATGACCGTTTTTGCTCAATCAGCCGATATCTTCAAGCGTAAGGAGATCGAGCGGCGTATGTTGTCGGTCGCGCAATGGCAGCTTGCGAATCCCAAGCACGAACTGTACGACTGGACGAACGGAGCTTTCTACGCCGGCGTTTTTGCTGCGTATGAGACGACGAAGTCGAAAGAGATCTGGGATGCGATGCTTGCGATGGGCGAGAAGAACAGTTGGGGGCCGGGAAAGCGATTCGACCACGCCGACGACATCGTGATCAACCAGACGTATCTGGATATGTACCGCATCTCGAAAGATAGGAAGATGCTGCAGCCTACGATTGATGTCGTTGCGAAGATCAAGGCGGACGGAGCAAAAGGCCGCGAGGTCGAGCGTCATGGGATCATCTGGTGGTGGTGCGACGCACTGTTCATGGCTCCGCCAACGCTTGCGAAGCTTGCTGCGATCACCGGAGATAAATCTTATCTTGAGCTTAACGACAAGTACTTTCGCGAGACATACGATCTCCTCTATAACAAGGAAGAACGACTCTATGCCCGCGACGCATCGTTCCTGATCAACGAGAAAGGCGAAGGGAAGTTGGAATCGAACGGTAAGAAGATCTTCTGGAGCCGCGGCAACGGTTGGGTGATGGGCGGGCTGGTTCGGCTGTTGAAAGAACTGCCGAAGGATCATCCGAGCCGTGAGTTTTATTTGAAGCAATATCGCGACATGGCCGACCGCGTTGTCGAACTTCAGCAGCCGGACGGACTCTGGCGTTCGAGTCTGCTCGATCCAGCGGCATATCCCGGCGGCGAGAGCAGCGGAACCGGTTTTTATACATACGCACTAGCTTGGGGCATCAACAACAAATTGCTCGATCGGAAGAAGTTTACGCTGGTCGTGAAGAAAGCTTGGACGGGGCTGAACACGCTGATCCATCCGGACGGAAAGGTCGGTTGGACACAGCCGATCGGAGCCGACCCGAGGCGCAACTTCAATGCTGATAGTTGGGAAGTCTACGGTGCAGGAGCGTATCTGCTCGCCGGATCGGAGATAGTGAAACTCTAGTGCTTTTGTCGCGGCGGGGCGGTTGAACCGCGCGTGATGAGGTAAGTCGGGATCTTGATCTCGACGCCTTGCTGGTGTGGGCGGTCGACGGTAAGCAGCAGAGCTTCGACTGCTCGACGTCCGATCTCGACTCGGGGTGAGCAGACGGTTGTTAACGCGGGTTCGGAAAGGCTTGCGAACGAAATATCGTCAAAGCCGATGATCGAAATGTCGCCGGGAATGCTGAGTCCGGCAGCCTTAAATTCCTGCATCGCGCCAAGCGCCATCATGTCGTTTGCAACGACGACTCCTGTGGGCCGTTTCTTCTCCGCAAGTATTCTGCGTGCCGCGTGCCGACCGCCTTCGAATCTGAAATCACCTTCGTAGATCCTGGCCTTCCCCGCCGAGCGAACGAACTTCTTCATCGCAGCCTTAAAAGCATTTTCGCGAATGATCGCCGAATATATCTCGTGCGACCCGGCGATGTGCGCGATCTCGGTGTGGCCGAGGGACACGAGATGCTGAACTGCCTCGGTGATGCCGACTTCGTAGTCCACGATGATCGTGCTCATCTTTTCGCCGACGATATGCTGATCGTGGAATACGATGCTGGTTTTCTTAAGGCTGGCGGCTTTCACAAGGCGTTGATCGAATTCGGCACTCATTAAAATAATGCCGGCAACGCGCATCTGGATCAGCCGATGGACGTACTCGACCGCTCGGTTCGTGTCGTAATCGGTATTGAGCAGGATGAGCGAATATCCGTTCGCGAAAACGGCCGACTCGACGCTTTTTATTATCTCGGGGAAGAATGGGTTGGCGATGTCGGATACGAGCAATCCGATCATCTTGCTCCTCCCGAGGGCAAGACTTTGGGCGTGGGTGTTCGGATGATAATCGAACTTCTTTATCGCTTTTTGGACTTTTACCCGCGTGTCGTCAGAAACATATTTTGTATTGTTTATGACGTGCGAGACGGTCGCCGTGGAGACGCCCGCCTCTTTTGCGATGTCTTTTATTCGCATCATTTAGACGGTAGTTCAATACCGCCCAAAAATCAAAAATCGAATTGGTCTACGTTGTCCTTATTGAAGATGAAAGGCTTGCCCAGACGGACCTCGTCGCCGACGATCTCGATGTTCCCGAGACGGCCGGCCGTGATGCTTCGGTCGCCCGCTTTCATCTTTGAGTCGCTCAAAGCGTTGGCCGCGTATACGGTTAGGTAGCCCAGATCACCGGTGTTCCAGAGGACGATGCTGTCGATGATGCCTTCTTTGATGTACGGCTTACACATATTTGGAAGTGAAAGGCCGGTTACTTTGACATCCGTTCGCCCTGACTGTTTGACGGCCTCGGCCACACCGGGAACCGCGGGGGCAGCAATGCCCATCACGAGCTTCACGTTCGGATAGACCTTAAGGACGTTCTGAGTTTCCTGAAAGGCGCGGTCGCGGTCGCCGTCGCTGGGTTGAGTAGCGACTAACTTAATATCGGGATATTTTTCTTCAAGCCGCTGTTTGATGAACTTGATCCATTCGTTTTGATTAGCGGCGGTGAGGCTTGCAGTAATGATCGCAAATTCGCCTTTGCCGCCAAGGATGCGGGCGGCTTCGTCGGCGAGAGTTTCACCGATGCCTTGTGGGGTCGCTTGATTGATGAGAAAGTCGCGAGCGTCCTTTTCGGCGTCAGCGTCCCACGTTACTACCTTGATGCCCTTTGCCTTCGCTTTGCGAAGCACTGTCGAGATCGCTTCCTTGTTTTCGACGCTTACGGCGATGGCGCTGACGCCCCGAGTGATCCATGCCTCGACGACCTCGTTTTGCTTCGCAGGGTCGAGATCGGTAGGCCCGTCCCAGAGGAGTTCGGCGCCAAGTTCTTTCGCCGCTTCTTCAGCACCTTTACGGCAGCTGATGAAGTAAGGGTCACCCTTCGCCTTCGGCATCATCGCGATCACATGCTTCGCTCCGGATGTCGGCGAGGTCATCGACTGATTCGACGGCGTTGTTGCGGTTGAGGTGTTCGATCCATCCTTAATCGAGCGAACCAGAACCCAATTAGTTCCCGCCACGATCAACGCGGCCGCCAAGATGACGCCGCTGAGTAAGCCAACTTGCCAATTCTTCACTTCAAATTCCTCCTCTGCCTTCACGGACGTTCTTTCACGTCCGATCCGAGCCATTCGATCGATCAATATAGTGCCCAGCAGTAAAGCTCCGGTCATTACGCCGCCAAGTTCACCGGGCAGGCCGCTTAGGCGAAGGCCGTTCTGCAGGACGACGATCGCGAACAGGCCGAGCACGGTGCCCAGGACGGTTCCGCGTCCGCCGAAGATCGAAGCTCCTCCGAGTACGACCGCTGCGATCGCTGTCAATTCGTAGCCGGTTCCCGCATCTGACTTTGCCTGGCCGAGATGGGCAACGTAAATGATTCCGGCAAGACTCGCGCCAAGACCGGAAAGGCAGTAAATAAGATTCAGGCGCCGGCGAACCTTTATCCCTGCGTATCGGGCAGCTTCTTGCGAGAAGCCGATCGCGTAGAAGCTTCTGCCGAATCCAGTTCGATGGAGCCACCACCAGACCGCCGCGAGGGCCGGTACGAATATGAAAAGCTGGGTCGGGACGATTCCCCAGACGTATCCTTGTCCCAGAAACAAGAACTCCTGAGGGAAGCCGGAATAGTTCTCAATGCCTCGCGTCAGCCCCTCGGCAATCCCGCGAAACAGCGAGAACGTTCCGAGCGTGACGATCAGGGGCGGCGCCTTCAGCTTCGTGATCATCGCGGCGTTCAGTGCGCCGCCGGCAAGTCCGACAAAGAGAGTAAGTACGATCGCTATCGGTAAGGAAACTCCTCCATCGCGCCAGAGCGATCCCATTACGACCGCGGAAAGACCCATCATCGAGCCGACGGAGAGATCGATACCGCCGGTAATAATGATCGGCGTCATCACAAGTGCGAGCAGGCCGACCTCGACCGCGAGCCGCGTGATCTCAAATCCGTTTGCTCCGGTGAAAAAGTTGCTGCCGGAAAACGCGAAGATCGCGAACTCGAGGGCGAGTACTACAAGCAGGATCCACTCGTTATTAGGAAACAGCCGGGCGGCCCAGCTTTCTTCCGTTTCAAGCGGTCGCTGAGGCTGTGTTTCCGGCTCTGCCATTCTTTTCCAAACGTCCCAACGCTACATCGGCGATCAGGGCGGCGAGGATGATCGCTCCCTGGATCGCTTTTTCCCAAAACGGATTGATCCCCAAAAAAGTAAGCGCCGTGCCGATCGTCCCGAGCAGGGCAACGCCAATGAATGTTCCTAACAATCGGCCCCGTCCGCCGGAAATCGCCGCTCCGCCAACGACAACCGCAGCGATCGCTTTTAACTCGAATCCGATACCGGCGTTGCCGGGAATTGCATTGAACCGAACTGCATTAAGCAAGGCCGCGAGGCCCGTCAACGCTCCGAGTAGGACGAAGACGGATGCCGTTACCCATCGTGCATCGATGCCTGTGAGCCGGGCCGCCTCCGCGTCAGAGCCGACAGCATATACATTTCGGCCGGATGCGAGATTCGCTAGTGCGAATGCAGCGGCCGCGAAAATTGCAAGAACGATCAGGACCATCAGCAGTTCGCCATTGCTCTGCGACAGGCCGAACCACTGGAAATTCTCCGGCAGCCCTTGAACCCAGGCACCTTCCGTCAGCCAACGGAGAGCATCGCGAAGGATAACCAGCATTGCGAGCGTGACGACGATCGAGGGCAGGCGAAGGTAGCCGACGAGATATCCGTTCAAGCTGCCGAGCAATCCGCCGATAAGAAGCATCACAAGGAAAAGGACCGGCATCGGCACACCTGTTTTCGCGAGCATGCCGCAAACGATGCTGCAGACGGCGAACTGCGACCCGACGGAAATGTCTATCTGACCGGTAAGGATCACGAACGTCATGCCGATCGCGATCAGCATGATCGGGGCGTTGTTGATCACGAGGTCGCGGATATTCGAGAAGCTGAAGAACTCGGGAGAGACGACGCCGACGACTATCAACAAGGCCGCGAATGCAATGAGAGCCGAGAGCTCTTGTTTGTTGAGCCGAAACTTCAATTCGCCTCCATGTCGTGACCGAGAGCGGTGGCAAGGATCGCATCCTGCGTGGCTTCCGAGCGGTCGAATATTTTTACGATCGTTCCGCGATTCATGACTGCTATCCGGTCGCTCATGCCCAGGATCTCGGGCAGTTCCGACGAGATCAGCACGATCGCTACGCCCTTTTCGGCGAGCTCCATCATTAGTTCATGGATCTCCGATTTTGCTCCGACGTCGATGCCCTGGGTAGGTTCATCGAGGATGAGCACGGTAGGCTCGGTCATCAACCAACGACTCAATGCGACCTTTTGCTGATTGCCGCCCGAGAGCGTGGACACCGAGTTGTGAATGTCATTCGTTTTCACGCCAAGGCGGCGAGTGTACTCAGCGGCGATCTTTTTCTCGCGCGCAAAGCTGAATGACATCCCTCTGAGACTCGTAAGATTCTTGAGAGAAGCAAGCGTAATGTTCGCCGCGATCGGAAGATCGAGAACGACGCCATGACGCCGCCGGTCTTCGGGGAGATACGCAATGCCGTGACTGATCGCTTCGATCGGATGGCCAATTGAAACCTTTATTCCGTCCTTCAAGATCTCGCCGGAATCCCTCGGTTCGATCCCGAAGATCACTTTCGCGAGTTGTGTACGTCCGGCCCCGACGATCCCCGCCACGCCGACGATCTCACCTGCTCGGACGGTTAGATTCACGTTCGCGATCCCCGCTGATCGCGACGCGAGATTCCTTATCTCAAATGTGATCTCACCCTTCTTAACCTCACGCTTGGGGAAGACGGCGGATAGTTCGCGACCGACCATTAGACGGACGAGTTCTTCAGGCGTGACACCGTCGATCGATTTGGTTTCGATCGTTCGGCCGTCGCGCAATACAGTGACCCGATCAGCGATTATCGGCAGTTCCTCGAGTCGATGCGAGATGTATATGATGCCTGCGCCTGAAGCCTTAAGTCCGCGAATAACGTCGAAGAGGTTTCGCGTGTCTTCTTCTGACAGGGACGCCGTAGGTTCGTCGAAGATGAAGAGTTTCGCATCCGAACCCAGCGCTCGGGCGATCTCGACGAGTTGCTGCTGCGGCATCGAGAGTTCGGATGCCGTCACGTCAACATCGATCCGCGCGCCAATGCGACTGAGAAGTTCTTTCGAGATCGCTCGCCGTTCATTCCAATCGATCAATCCGAGGAATCCGGTATGGCTACCGAAAGTGAGATTCTCGGCAACGCTGAGTTCGGGAAATAGCGACGGTTGTTGATAGATCGGTGCGATGCCGAGCTTTTTCGAGATCGCAGGAGAGTTTTCAGTGATCGTGCTGCCGTCGAAATGAATGGAGCCTTCGTCGTTGAGAACGGCTCCGGTGATTATCTTTATAAGCGTCGACTTACCAGCGCCGTTCTCTCCGACGATCGCGTGCACCTCGCCTCGGTTTACCGAAAACGATGCATCGCTCAGCGCTCGGACGCCGGCATAGGATTTTGATATCCCGTTTACTGAAAGGAGCGGTTCGCTCATATCAATCGATCAATATGACGATCAGTCGTTTCGGCCCGTGAACCCCGATCGCGAGAGTAAGCTCGATATCCGACGTACGCGAAGGTCCTGTGATGAACGTGATCGTCGGATCGATCTTGCTCGAGAGTTCCTCGAGCACATCACTCATCGACAATTTGATGTTCGCGGTGTTCAGCACGCAGATGTGAACCGGTGGTACTAGCGATACCAGCCGGTGCGTTTCCATCGACGATCGCAGCACCAACGTTCCAGTTTCGGCTATCGCGAGTTGGGCAGTGCTAATGCCGGCGTCAACGGCAAACAATTCCTCGCGTGACGGATCTTGAATCAGGTCAATGCCCTCGAATGCCTTACTTTCGCGTAAAGACATATCCGAGATAGCTACTCTCTTCGCCCCGATCTCTCCAAGGGTTCCAGTTATCAAGTCGATCGCCTGTTCCTCGTTGCTAGACCGATAGACCTCACCACCAACAGCTGAGAGTTCCGTCGCGAATTGGTCGGCCAGATCTGTGCTAGAAACGTTTGACACGGATGGCTTCTGCAGCCGAGTCGATGGCTGAAGATGGTGGTATAAAGCTTCAAACGGAGCACTCTTTGCCAGGTTCGAACGAATATCCGCGAGCATCGCAGTACGGGCGCTCATTGCGAATTACCTCCGTTCTTCAACTCGCGTTTCCAAAGTTCTCGAAACGATTCCGGAGCGACAGCCGGAGCGTCACGCCATGCTGTCCAAGCGCCTAACGGCGGAGCGACCGAAGCAAGCAGGCCGCTCACAGATCCAACCTTTCCATCCCGAACGACTAAACGCTGTGTCGCTCGCGCAATCTTCAGCAGAAATCGGTACCGCCCCGGAGTCTTCCAGAAACTCCCATACAGTTTGAACGCCAACCTCTCGCCGACCCCGCGGCCGACCTTCTCATCTGCGGCGACGCCGTTTGCAGTTCCTTCGGTTATTTCAGCCCGCAGGTGAAGAAGCAGCTCGGGAATGTCGATCTTTACGGGGCAGACTTCGCGACAGGCTCCGCAAAGGCTGGAGGCATAGGGAAGCTGTTTCGCTTTCGCGAGCCCTTCGAGCTGCGGAGTGATCACCGCCCCAATAGGGCCGGGATATACGGCTCCGTATGCGTGGCCGCCAACCGACTGATAGACAGGGCACGCGTTCAAACACGCTCCGCATCGGATGCACGCAAGACTCTGTCGCGTCACCGGATGGGCGAGCATCTTCGACCGGCCGTTATCGACGAGCACGATGTGAAGTTCATCGGGACCTTCATTACTCTCGGTCTTTTTTGTTCCGGTGATGATCGACTGATATGCCGTAAGCCGCTGTCCGGTTCCGGAACGAGGCAGCAGCTCCAGAAACACCGCAAGATCAGTGAACCGTGGCAGGAGCTTTTCGATCCCCATCACGGCGATGTGCGTTTTCGGTAGGCTTGTCGTCAAGCGAACATTACCTTCGTTCTCGAGGATCAGAATGCTGCCGGATTCGGCGATGCCGAAGTTCACGCCGCTGATCCCGACCGTAGCCTCCGCAAACTTTTGACGCAGGATCCGCCGAGCGGTCGCAGTTAGTTCATCGACGCCAGCCTCTCGATCGGTGCCAACCTTTTCCGCAAAAAGTTCAGCGATCTGGGCTTTTGTCTTGTGGATCGCCGGTACGACGATGTGCGATGGTGTCTCGCCTGCGAGCTGGATGATCCATTCACCAAGATCGGTCTCAACAGGTTCTATGCCTTCGGCTTCGAGCGCCGCATTGAGGTGGATCTCCTCGGTCAGCATGCTCTTGGACTTGACCACCATCTCGACTCCTCGTTCTTTCACAAGAGCGATGACTATCGAGCATGCCTCTTTCGCGTCGCGAGCCCAGTGGATCCTGGCGCCGTTTGCCTCAGCGTTGTCGGCGAAGGCGACAAGGTACTCGTCGAGTTGACCGAGCACTTCGGCCTTGATCGAGCGTGCGGATTCCCGTGATGCCTCCCAATCGGGAACGGTCGCGATCGCAGCTTTCCTGCGAGTCCCGAACGTCGTCGCGAGATTCTGCAGCGCGCCTTGAAGTACCGGGTCATCGATCGCCGCCCGTGCATTCTTGTCGAAGTTTTCAGCTGTCTGAGCCTGCATCTATTCGTGCGAATCGAGTATCTCCGCGAGGTGCATCGCTTTCACTTTCGAACCATTCCGCGAAAGTCTGCCGCCGATCTGCATCAGGCAGCTTGAGTCACATGACACAATGCATCGCAGGTCGGCTTCCTCGATCGACTTGATCTTGCGGTCTACCATCTCGACGGAAATTTCCGGATACTTCACCGAGAACGTTCCGCCGAATCCGCAGCAAACTTCCGAATCCGGCAGCTCCACCAACTCCGCTTTGTCGACATTCCCGAGCAATTCTCGAGGTTGCTGTTTGATCCCGAGATCGCGAAGTCCGTGGCACGCATCGTGAAATCCGATACGGCCTTCGAACGCCGCACCTGTATCTTCAACTCCGAGCACATTTACAAGGAATGATCCAAGCTCGTGGGTTTTGTCCGCTAACTTCTCAGCCCGATGTCTCCATTCTTCATCTTCCGGAAAGAGTTCGTGAAAGTGTTTGACCATCGCCGTACACGATCCGGACGGCGAGACGATCGCCTCCGAATCAGAATTTTCGAAGATCTCGATAAATCGTTCAGCAAACCCGCGTGCTTCGTGCCTATAGCCGCTATTGAAAGCAGGCTGTCCACAGCATGTCTGCCGGTCGTCAAACTCGACCTCGCAGCCTGCCCTTCGCAGTACATTGACAGTAGACTCACCAACTTTCGGAAAAAGCTGGTCAACAATGCAGGTTACGAAGAGCGATACTTTCACTTAAGGTTAGTGGAGTTACGTTAACGCTTCGCTAAGAATCTGTCTATCTTCAGCCGCTTGATCTTACGAAGCCCTTCGACCACCGACTCTGCATTGACACGCGCTCCTGCGAGCGATGTGTGCGTGTTATCGATCTTAGTGAAATAGTCGGCGTCAACTTTCGCCGAGCCGTCTTTTTCATACTTCCGAGCCGTGATCTCGTTCAGGTCAAGGAAGTAAGACGAGGTCTCTTTCGCGATCGCCTTTGACCAGCCGCCGTAAGTTTCCGCTGCCCGCTCGACCTTATTCTCAGTCCATCTATTTCTCGGCACTGGAGAAAGGAGCACAACGATCGCTCCTTTTGCCTTTGCGTCAGCGACGTAGGTGCGAAGGTACGAGCCGAATGTGCGGACGGTTTCTTTCTTCTGCGTCGACTCTACGGTCGCCTCTTGGGTTTCGCTGCCGATACCTTTTAGCGATCCTCTTGCGCGATCCTTGTCGATCGGACCGCCGTCATTGTGGCCGAACTGAATGAGAACGATGTCGCCTTTCGCGAGTGTCGGCTTGATCTGATCCCAAAGGCCTTCTGTAATAAACGTTCGACTGCTTCGGCCTCCGCGAGCCCTGTTGATGACGTCGATCTTTGCCGGATCGAAAGACTCACCGATAATATTGCCCCAGCCTCGAAAATCACCGGAGGAGTTGTTCACCGTCGAGTCACCAATGAGTACCAGTTTAGGGATCGCCTGCGCAACCGATACATGTCCGGCGAAGAATACGATCGCCAGGATCACGATCGCTCGAGCGAATTGTTTATGAAAAGCGTTTTTCGATTTCCGCATAATGGGTATGCAGCGCTGGATCGATCTCAAGTGGAACAAACTCTTCAAAGTCGGTCACTTCCTCTATATGACTGCGGGCGTCGGAAATTCCTTTGAACTGACCGGCCGCGATCGCCTGTACTGCCGCGTTTCCGACAACTGTCGCCTCAAACAGTCCTGCTCGAACCGTGACGCCGGTCGCGTTTGCCGTCATCTGGTTCAAATAGCGATTGCGTCCACCACCGCCCAGCACCTCGACTCGCGAAATTTGAATCTGTGTTAGTTCGCCAGCCGTTCTCAGAACCGAAGCGTATCTAAAGGCTAGAGAATCGAATATCAACCTCGCGACCGTAACGGGATCGTCATCGAACTGCTGTCCGGTCTCGATGAGCTGAACTCGGATCGCATCGAGCATGCTCTTCGGATTCACGAACCGGGGATCATCCGGGTAGATCAATGACTCGGATTCTGTTCTGCGGAATGCGGCCTCGACCAAGTCATCGTAATTTGTTCCGATCCCGCGGGCACTCCACTCTACTCTGCACCTCTCCAGAAGCCAGAGGCCCATCACATTCTTTAGAAAACGCGTCGTACGGTCGACTCCGCCTTCGTTTGTGAAATTTGCTTTTGAAACCTCGTCATTTACGAGGGGGTGTTGGAGTTCAACCCCGACAAGCGACCATGTACCGGACGAGATATAAGCTGAATTCGGTGTGAGTGGCGCCGCAGCGACTGCGCTCGCGGTATCGTGGCTCGCCACGGAGACCACCTTCAATGTTCCGTCCGCAAACGTTCCCCGGACGGTCGCCGGTTCAACGATCTCGGGAAATATCGAAGTGTCGAGGTCGAGTCTGCTCAGCATCTCGCTGTCCCAACCACGACCGATTACATTCAACATCTGCGTGGTGGTCGCGTTGGTGAATTCGGCGGCCCTTGTTCCGCAAAGGCGATTGTTGATCAGATCGGGAAGGAGCAGAAACGTCGCAACCTCAGATAGTCGCTCGCGATCTGCGTAGAGTTGATAAAGTGTGTTGAAATCAAGGAACTGGATGCCTGTACGATTGAAGATGTCCGACTTCGAGACTCGTTCGAAGACCTCGTCTAGGACGCTCTCGGTCCGCCTGTCGCGATAACATGCCGGATCGGAAACGAGTCGACCATCGCTGTCGAGCAATCCGTAATCAACCCCCCAGCTATCGACGCCAACACTTACTAAGTCTCCGTCGATACGTCCAGCGCGGTCAACCGCTTCTTTGATGCCGAGCGATACGTTTTCAAAGATCAAATTGAAGTCCCAAGAAAGGCGGCCGTCTACGATTCGGGGCGGGTAATGGAATCGACGAATCTCTTCTAAAAACAGCCGATCGATCTCAAACGAAACAAGGAAAACCCGACCGCTTCCCGCTCCGAGGTCGACTGAAATGTAGAGTGGTGCCCCCATTTACGAGGTCAGAAACTTATACGATGCCCGCCGAAAGTCCAAGGGTCGCCGGTCGCTCACTCGCTTTGCGATCGCGATATCCGCTAGCACGGTAAACGCCGATCGGGTCGATCGCTCCGCCTGAACGTTCGCGCGCCGCCGCGAGGATGCACGAAACGTCCGTGACGAATGCTTCCTTCAGTGTGCTTAAAGCGACGATCGGATCGGTTACTATTTGTGCCTCTGCGAGCTTCTCACGGTCGACCAACAGTGCCTGCACGAATGCGCGCGATATCTCGATCGAACTCACGATGAGCGACTCGATCGGGTCGGTCACATTGTGCGACTGATCGAGCATGTATGCCGGAGCGAAGCCAGGAACATTGCTCAACTCGGCGTCTACGAGTTCGTTGAAGATAAGGAACAGCTGGAACGGCTTAACCGAGCCTGTGTCCAGGTCGTCATCGCCGTACTTACTGTCGTTAAAGTGAAATCCGCCAAGCTTGCCGAACTGGATAAGTCTCGACACGATCTGCTCGATGTTGACGTTAGGAGCGTGGTGTCCAAGGTCGACGAGGCAGGCGGCTTTTTCACCCAATTCGCGGGCGCAATGATAACTCGTCCCCCAGTCGCTAATGACGCTTGAGTAGAATGCTGGCTCGAACATTTTGTGCTCGAGGTACAGTTTCCAATCATCAGGGACGGCGGCGTAAAGCACTTTCAGCGATTCGAGATATCGCTCTAATGCGTGTCGAAAATTTGATTGCCCAGCGAAGTTGCTTCCGTCGCCAACCCAAACCGTCAGAGCCTTAGAGCCGATAGCTTTTCCGATCTCAATACATTCAAGGTTATGCTCGATCGCCTGCTGTCGAATGGCCTTGTCAGGATGCGTGAGACTGCCGTATTTGTACGAATGCGCTTGGCCAAGCTGGTCCTGAAACGTGTTCGAGTTCATCGCGTCGAACTCTAGCTCAAGTTCGGCCGCTGCATTAAGCAATGTTGTCAAATCCTCGGGCTTGTCCCACGGAATATGGAGGGAAACGGCAGGTGTTGTGCGAACGAGCTTGTTGATCGTCGAACAGTCGTCGAGCTTCTCGAAGACATTTCGCGGCTCGCCCTTGCCGGCAAACCGTGCGAAGCGGGTTCCGCCGGTGCCGACACCCCATGAGGGCACGGCGACCTTGAGACGAGCGGCCCGATCGATCACATCATCGATCTCTATACCGCGTCGCTGGAGCTTTCTCGACAGGTAGTCAAGGTCTTCCCCAAGCAAGGCCTTTCGAGCCTTGTTGTCTTCGTCGATCACGTTCTGTTCGATCAGGAATCTCGCAGCCATTTTTAGCCGATCTCCGTCAGATCTTAACGCATGAAACCATCTTGTAGTCCGCCGTCAACCGGGATGATGTGTCCGGTTGTTTTTGCCAGTCGTTTCGTCAAAAACAGGTAGATCGCCTCTGCCTGATCGGACGGTTCGATCGGCGTCTGAGTCAGCGAACGCTTCGCGTAGAAACCCGACAGCTTTTCGGTCAGGGCGTCTGTCTCCTCACTTTCTTCAAACGGGATATCGTACTTCGTCAAGGATGCGATCACGCGGTCTCGCGGGAACATCGTGCTGCCTTTGACCACAGTCGCCGGTGCGACGGCATTGACGCGAACAAGAGGTGCCATCTCGATCGCCAATTCACGGACAAGGTGGTTGGCGGCCGCTTTGCTCGTATCGTATGCGAGGCTGCCCTTCTTCGCAACGACCGCGTTTGCGCTCGTGGTTAGAATGACGTTGCCTTGCAAGCCTTGCTCCTTAAAGATCGTGTTCGCCTCATCAGCGACGATGTAAGCTCCCTTCACATTAATTCCGAAAGTGAAGTCCCACATCTTGTCATCGATCCTTCCGGACTTGTCGGGCGGAACGAATACGCCCGCGGTGACAATGACCGCGTCGATCCCGCCGTACGCGAGGATGACTTTCTTGAAAAGCTCTCGGACTGATTCGCGATCGGTCATGTCGCAGCCGAGCCCAATCGCAACGCCCGCGTTCGAAATTCCTGTACCCGAGACTCCGATTCCTGGCCCGTATTTGGCAATTATCTCGTCAGCCGTAGCTTTCGCAGTCGCTTCGTCCTTATCGACGCAAACAACGTGAGCACCTTCCCTGACGACCCGATGTGCGGTTTCCTTGCCGATACCTGCTCCGGCACCGATGATCACGTGGATCTGCCGGTCGAGTTCCTTTTCGGGCGGCATACGTTGAAGCTTCGCCTCTTCAAGCGGCCAGTATTCGATGTCGAATGCTTCCTGCTGATCCATCGCCTCATATTCGTCGATGGCCTCAGCACCGCGCATCACTTCGATCGCGCAATTATAAAATTCGCCGGTGACGCGTGACTCGCTCTTGTTCTTACCCCATGCGATCATTCCGAGACCTGGGATCAGGACGACGGTCGGGTTCGGATCGCGCATCGCCGGCGAGTCAGGCCGCTTGCATCGCTCATAGTAGGCAGCGTAATCCTTTCGGTATTGTTCGATTCCTTCAGTGATCGCGACCTTCAGAGTGTCGATGTCGCCCGACGCGGGATCCCAATTAACGAACAGAGGCTTGATCTTGGTTCGGAGGAAGTGGTCGGGGCAGGACGTTCCGAGTTCCGCGAGCCGCGGCCCGTCGACACTATTTACGAATCGAAGCATTTTCGGATCGTCCTGAACGGTTCCGACGAATCGCTTGTACGACGAGACCTTTCCGCGGATGAACGGAATGATCGCGATCTGCAGAGACTGCCGCGTAGCTTCGTCGAGTTCCTGATGTTTAGGACCACCGAAGGTAGCGTCACCCTTATCGTGAGATTCGATGTAACGTGAGGCCCGGTCGATGATCTCCAGCGCCGTTTCGTAGCAGGTCTTGTCGTCGTTGTCCCACGAACTCATGCCATGGTGGCCGAGCAAAATACCTTTTGCCTGCGGATTGTCTTTGATAAGCTGTTCGATCTGCAGTCCGATATCGAATCCTGGCCGCTGCCAGGGCACGTAGACGACATCTTCGCCATAGATCTCTTTCGCGAGCCGTTCCTGATTTACCGACGCGGCGATCGCGATCACGGAATTCGGATGCAGGTGATCTACGTGCTTGAAGGGAACCAGCGTGTGAAGCGGAGTATCGATCGAGCACGCACGCGGGTTGAGGTTATAAACGCAGTGCGAGTACATCGGGTACATCGCATCTTCGATCGGCGTCTTCGGTCCGTTGTTCGGATCATTGACGTACAGCGGCTTCATTGCCCGAACCTTGTCGAGATAAAGCGATGCAAATCCGTCGCGTTTGGCGGTTCGAAGGTCACCGCCCGAGCCCTTTAACCAAAGAACCTCGACATCCTCACCCGTGAGTGGGTCTTTCTCCTGCAGCTTCGACGACGTGTTGCCGCCGCCCGTGTTCGTGAGCGTCAGATCTTCGCCGAGCTTGTTCGATCGGTATACGAGCCGGTCGACGCCTTCGAGACCGCCCACTTCGTCATCATTCCAGAGATATTTGACGTACTTATATTCCAATTCAGGTCGTGCTTGATTACTCATCACTGTCGATATTTTATAAAAATGCGTGCCTATCTAGTAGGTTAGAAAACCGCTTAACCAGTGTATTTTCCGAGCATATCAACATTCCCTTCGAAAGGCAACATCTTAATTGGTCAGTCCAATCATCTTAGGCGCTGACCTCCAAGGCACCTTGGGTCGCGGTGCACTGATAGATCGCCGGTACAATGGTCGTCGAACGGGCGTATTCGGCCTCGATCCGAGCGCTGATCTGATGTAGATCTGCGTTGCCGTCGCAAATGCTGATCGTACATCCGCCAAAGCCGCCGCCCATCATTCTGGAGCCGAGTATCTCGGGTTGCGATCGGCAGATCTCCGCCATGATGTCCAATTCGCGGCAGCTTACTTCGAACTCATCTCGGAGGCTCGCATGAGATTCATTCATCAGCTTGCCAACTGTTGACAAGTCACCGGATCGGAGAGCTTCGACGGCCGACAGTACGCGAAGATTCTCGGTCACAACGTGCCTTGCGCGTTTCGCGAGCGCTGTTGGCAGGGTGCCGACCTCGTCGATGTCCGCATCTCTAAGCGATCTCTTACCAAGACTCGCGGCCGCCGATTCACACTCGGCTCGCCGCGTGTTGTATTCGCTTTCGGCGAGTGAATGCTTGGTTCGCGTGTCGCAGATGAGAAACGACGCATCACCGAGCGGGATGTGCTGCCATTCAAGCGAGCGGCAGTCTAGAAACAACGTGTGGCCGGCCTTGCCGAGAACCGACGCCATCTGGTCCATGATGCCGCTGTTTACTCCGGCAAATTCGTTTTCCGCTGCCTGCCCGATCTTTGCGATCTAGACGTCGGAAAGATCCAGATCGAACAACTTTGCCAACGCCGTCGCGATCCCGATTTCGAGGGCGGCGGATGAACTTAGCCCGGCTCCCGATGGGATGTCGCTTGTGATCAGAAGATCGGCTCCGCGGAGCACATGTCCTGCTCGCTGGATCAACGAGAGAACGCCGTACGGATACTTGGTCCAACCTTTCGCGACGGCCTTGCCATCCAGGTCACCCAGACTGACTTCCAAAATTTCCGCAAAATCGGTCGAGGCAACCGTTAAACGACCGTCATCTCTTGGCGAGGCTGCGACATACACCGCCTTCTCGATCGCAAACGGCATTACGAAGCCTTCGTTGTAATCTGTGTGCTCGCCGATCAGATTGACGCGTGCGGGAGCGCGGAAGATCCGCGGCTCGCGGCCGAAGCGTTCGATGAAATCTTGTTGTAATCGGGAGATATCGATCACGTTGAGTAGTGAACCTCGCTCAGACCTCGTAGCCGCTCGGCGGCCTGCTCCGGAGTAAGATCGCGTTGCGGACTGCCGAGAAGTTCGAAGCCGACGAGGAACTTTCGAATGGTCGCTGATCGCAGCAGCGGCGGATAGAAGTGCGCGTGAAAGTGAGATCCTTCGTGCGGCCTGGCATCGGTTGGCGACTGGTGAAATCCCATCGAGTAGGGAAACGGTGTTGTAAAGAGGTTGTCGTATCTGGTCGTCACGCGTCGGAGCATATCAGCCATCGAATCGCGTTCATTGTCGTCGAGTTCAGAGATCGAACCGCTGTGGCGTTTCCCGAGCAGGAGGATCTCGAACGGATACACCGCCCAGAATGGAACGAGTGCCGCGAAGTCGTCGTTCTCGCAAACTATCCGCTCGCCGCTGCTCAATTCGATCCGCAGATAATCGCAGAGCAGACAGGCACCCGTGCGTAAATGATGCTCGGCCTGGCGAGCGAGTTCTTTAGCAGGCTCATTCGGTATCGATTCAGTCGCCCAGATCTGACAATGCGGATGCGGGTTGCTCGCGCCCATCATCTCGCCGCGATTCTCAAATATCTGAACGTGGTCGATGTACGGCATCGACCCGAGCTCGTCGTATTGCCGAGCCCATTCGTCGATGACCTTACGAATGTCAACAACATCCATCCGAGCGAGGGTCAAACTGTGATCGGACGAAAAGCATACGACGCGGCTCGTACCCCGTTCGCGATGGCTGACGAGCAGGTCGTTGGAATCAGCATCCGTCGTCTCGTCAGATGTCAGCGCAGCAAAGTCGTTATCGAAAACGAACACCCCGTCGTAATCAGGATTTCGGTGGCCGCCAGCCCGTTCGTTGCCGGGGCATAGATAGCATTCGGGATCATATGCAGCGAGTGACGGCACCGCCGAACTCTCAGTCTGTCCTTGCCAGGGCCGTTTTGTACGGTGCGGCGAGACGATCACCCATTCGCCGGTCAACTGATTGAGCCTGCGATGAGAATGCTCGGTTGGATCGAACTTCACGGTCATCGTTGTCCAGCAGTTGGATCGGGCCAGTTGTCCGTGCGGAACGGCGAAGCGGGAAGGCCTGAATCGTTGGTAAGGTTCGGGTTCTTCGGATTCAGGTTGAACGCGTATCGCGCCGCTTGCGGATCGGTCACGGCAGACGACGAGAGCTCGATCCGGTCCTTGCCGACGATCTTAGCCTCTGCCCAATACCATTTGCGGTCGGCTCCGGCGATAGCGAATTCTTCCAGCTTATCGCCGGACCTCAGCTTCAAGCCGGCTCCGATGTCCTTGAATGTCAGATAGACCTTACCGTTACTGACATGATGAGAAACCAACGTCGGAGCTTCCATCACTCGTCGTCCATAAACGTTTCGCAAGGCCCAGATCGACATTCGCTTGCCGACATCGAGCTTGTTCTTTGGGTGAATGTCGCTTGCTTCGCCGATGTCGATCGTGACGATCAGGCCATTGTGCTTGTCGGCTATTGCGGTACGGCGTTGATATTCGCGGAGGTGCGACCAGGCACTGTCCTCAGGTTCGGCGTTCTGACGGCGATAGTTTGGCAGTTGGATGATGCCGAAAGGCATCGCGGGCGATCCCCAACGTTCACGCCATGAACGAATCATCACCGGCAGCAAGATTGCGTATTGTTCTGCTCGTGCCTCGTTCGATTCGCCCTGATACCACACGGCCCCGCGAATGGCGAAGGGGATCAGGGGTTCGATCATTCCGTCGTATATCGACGATGCGATGCGGTAATCGCGAAGAGCGTCGGGCACGCCGGGCGAGGGTGACGGACGAACTCCCGATGCTCGGGCCTTGTCCGAATCTTCCCGCCATTTCTTGATCGCCTCGGCATAATCGACACGGACCTTCTCGCGTTCGGCGGCCCAAACTTGAGTACGGTCGACTGCTGGTTTGAGATCGGGCGAGGCGTTCAGATACGAGACCGGCGTCCACGCCTCGGCCTGCGATCCGCCGTAGGACGAATTGATGATCCCAACCGGAACCTTCAGATCTTTTTGCAGCTCCAGGGCGAAGAAGTAACCCGCACCCGAAAAATCTTTCACGTTCTCCGGCGTGGTGGGCAACCACGTCGCGAGCGGGCCTTGCTTCTTTTTGAACGCGACCTCGCGGCTCACATTGAACAGCCGGATGTTAGGATGGTTCGCCGCCGCGATCGCCGCTTCACCGCCGGTCGATTCGACAACACGCCACTGCATATTCGATTGCCCCGAAACCAGCCAAACCTCGCCGACGAGGATGTCTTTCAGCTCGATGGCATTCTTACCAGCGATCGTCATCGATCTCGGCCCGGCCGACGCTTCGAACTTGCCTATATCGACACGCCATTTTCCATCGGCTCCGGCCACGACGGTTTTCTTCTTTCCCGCAAACGTCACCGTAACCGATTCGCCCGCGTCCGCCGTTCCCCAGATCGGGATCGCCTGCCCCTGCTGAAGCACCATCGAACTCGCAATAACATCCGGAACCTTAACCTCGGCCACAGCCGACGACGCAGCGACGGCCGAGATCAGTGCTATAAGGAAGATCTTCATAACAACAGCATAAAATCGCGTCCCCTAATGTAGCATTTAACCGTTTAACCGAAAAACAGGCCGTCGTTCCGGAGCATTCACCACTCACCACTTACCGTTCACCGCTCATCCCTGTAAGTATGATGGAAAAAAGAAAGAGTGAGGTCTATGCGCTTTAGTATTCAAACATCTACGCCGCCTTGCCTTTACCTTTTTCTTTCCGCCAGAGTTCGTCGTGCAGGCCGAGATGTTCCCGCTCGAAGTCCCTGACCTTATCTAACAGTTCGATGGAGTAGCTTACTGTCGAAAAGAAGCCAACCGTCGTCCGAAACGCGTCCCGTGCGATCTCGCTGGGCTCGACATCGCCCATCAGTTCTTTGATCTGTTCGTTGCTGATCCGCAGATCGCACGAAACCCATCGCCACCGAATTTGCGTATCGCGTTTAGTATAATTGCTGATATCTTGTGCACTCATAGGGACACGAGAATACTGCACATGCAACGCTGTCGCAAGCACGCGAACACGGAAGTCGGCAAGCCTCGTAAAGTCAAAGAGTTGCCGACGCACGATGGACCAATAGACGCCATCAGCCTTGCTGTAAGGCTGATGGAAAAAAGAAAGAGCGAGGTCTATGCTTTTTAGCAGGGAGAGTGGTTTCAAGTCTGGGTGCCTATTGCTAAGATGGTCGAACATCCAGATTTCCGAAGACCTCCAATAACCCTATGAGTGATGACAAGATTAAGGATTTGAACGACGTTGAAACCCGTACTTTCTTAGAGGAAGATGAACCTTCGATTCCACCTTCCGATGTGATTGCGTATAACGAGCTCAGATCCTGTGCCGACTTATTCCGTATGTATGTGGATGGAATTCTTGAGATTCAACCTTCGTACCAGCGAGAAGTGGTGTGGAAGAATCCAGCGCAGACGCGGTTCATTGATTCCTTGATTAAACAGCTACCTATTCCGTCGATGTGCTTTAGCTATGATTACCACCTTCAGAAATGGCAGGTTATAGATGGATTGCAGAGGATGACAAGCATAATTAACTTTTTATCTGGCGGAACTGGTAAATTGTCGAAGCTCGACGATATAGACACTCAAATATCTGGGCAGCCGGTAAAAAAATTCAAGAATCGTGATTCACCTCTCTATAAGTATTACAGACGAGTAGAAAACCTTAGCCTACCGATTAATGTCCTGCGCTGCGATCTCACAAAGGACAGCCATACAAGTTACATTTTTTCAATCTTTCATCGTCTAAATTCTGGCGGCACAAAGCTTAACAACCAGGAAATTCGCAACTGCATCTTCAGTGGGCCGTTCAATGAACTTCTCAACGATCTGAACGGCAATGAGGATTGGCTGAAAATCAACCTGATGGAAAAACCCTACGGCTATCGCTTTGTAAAACAGGAACTGATCTTGAGAATGTTCGCTTTCAACGAAGGTCTGAAGTCGTATGACGGGCATCTTGCGAAATTCCTCAATACCTATATGAAACAAAATAGGATGATGAGCGAAAGCGCATTAGCCTCGAAACGAGCGATGTTCGAATCTGCGGTAAGAATTATCTCCGGCAAAATCCTTGTCCAACCTACCAAGCTCGGTACTTCGGTTTTGGAAGGATTGCTCGTTGGGGTCGCTTCAAACCTCAAAAATCTCCGAACTAAAAGTTCCAACGAGCTGCAATCACTTTACCGTCAGCTCCTGAAAAGTCCGGAATACTTACCAACTGCCCTTCTTGAGGGACTTGCTAGGAAGGAGCGCGTGACTAAGCGGCTTCAGAGGGCCCGCACCATTTTCAGCAAGTGATGCTTTCGAACGCCTCGATACTTACAACTTTGATTCACATCGAAGGGCAGTACAACGCTGCTATCGCTCCTATGGACAATTTCTACTCCAAGCTTGCCATTCTCGAGGCTTGTGGCTGGATAGAGGAAGCAATGGATGATGTTCTCGAGCGGTCAATGAACTACAAGATTAAGAAGTCAAAGGACGTAGATTTCGTCTCAAAAAAGATTCTAGAAAACTACGGGTTCGATTATTCGGGTAATTTTAGAAAGGTACTTACCTATATTCTCGGGCTTTGGAATATTGGGAAGATGGAACGTCGACTCGATCCATTGAAGTTTGCCCGGCTGGTCTCGCAACTTGGAAATCTAAAGCAGGTAAGGGACTCAGCGGCACACACGCACGTGCAAGTGGGAATCACACAATATTACGACGGCCCATCTGTTACGCGACAACGACTACTTCATGTTACTGATGGCTTAGCTGATATTGAGCAGGTGCTCATCAGCATGAAACTCACTAAACTCTAACATGCTGTCCATATTGCCACTGGTGACGACGTTGCGATGCGACCGTTTGTTCAGCATCTTTAGAGCCGTTATATTTAGGGGAAAGTTAATGCTGCTCCTATGATAGAACCACCTACAAAAAGTCGCAGCTTCAACATGCGTCAAGTTCGATCAAAGCACACGAAGCCAGAACTACTAGTGCGACGAATGCTCTTCGAACGCGGCTTTCGATTCCGACTGCACGACAGGCGCCTTCCAGGTAACCCGGATATCGTTTTGCCTAAGTATAGAGCTGTAATCCTTGTTAACGGCTGCTTCTGGCATCAACATCCGGGATGCAAACGAGCAACCATGCCAGTGCGAAACGCAGATTTTTGGGAAGAAAAGTTAGCAGCGAACACGGCAAGAGACTCTGCTACTAGGCGAAGACTCCACGAACTCAATTGGAATGTCCTTGTAGTTTGGGAGTGTGAGGCTTACGGCGATCCAGAAGGCGTTCTAATCCGACTCATTCGCGAAATTACCATGGATTGAACGATGAGTTTTCATTATGACGAATTATTCAGATAAACCATTTACGACCTGGGACGTTGTCGATTTTTTTTCCGGATGCGGTGGCATGTCGTACGGCTTTCACACAGTCGGAGAGCAAACCGGCCAATTCCGTATGGTGGCGGCGTTCGATAATGATCGCCATGCAAACGCGACCTATCGGAGAAATTTAGGTATTCAACCGTTTGCAACTGATATTGCGAATGCTGAAATCAATGAGATTGAGAGGCTAATGGTTCTTGGCGGGAGGAAGAAACAGAACCCGCTGATCGTGATCGGATGCGCCCCGTGTCAAGGATTTTCCTCGCATCGGAAAAAGGATCCAAGGAAAGATGGCAGAAACTCTCTCGTCGGTAAGTTTGGTGAGATTGCCGTTGGACTCAGGCCCGACGCGATAATCATGGAAAACGTTCCGGACTTACTCGCAAGGAAGCATTGGAGTCATTATCAAAATTTTCTAAATATCCTAAATGACAATGGTTATAAGATTTCTTCCGGAATCTTGAACTTCGCGGAATTCGGCGTGCCTCAGGAAAGGCATCGGGCTGTGGTTATAGCCGCAAAAGGTTTCCAGCCATCAATGCCGTCCGGATTTTTAGGGAGGGATGCATTCCGGACCGTTCGCGATGCAATCGGCAGCCTCCCTCCATTGAAAGCAGGTGAAACAAGCGTCGTGGACGTGATGCATCAAACCTCTAACCACCGGCCCAGTACGCTAGAAATCATTCGGACTGTACCAAAGAATGGTGGCTCACGGCCCGCCGGCGTTGGACCTGCATGTTTAGACCGAGTTAAAGGCTTTTATGACGTTTACGGCAGGTTACGTTGGGATCGCCCGGCGGTGACAATTACGGCCCGGTGCCGAACTCCATCTTGCGGTAGGTTTGTACATCCGGAACAAGATCGTGGTCTGTCGGTTCGCGAAGCTGGGTTACTCCAAGGTTTTCCGTCAGACTTCGAATTTGAAGGACCATTTGACGATAAGTTTAAACAGGTCGGCAACGCGGTTTCGCCCATCTTTTCAAAAAGGTTGGCTGGTCATGTTCTGGAAATACTTTCTGGCAAAGGACGTACTGTCGAACAGACTAAACAAACGCTCGAAAGACCAACTTTCAAGTCGTACAGTGGCTCAATAGCCCGTCTTAAGTTAAAGGATCCCGACAAAGTCGAACTTATTGCCGAATGAGTCCTCGAATCCTCACTGCAATAGATTGTTTCTCAGGGGCCGGCGGTCTTTCAATTGGATTCGTCGACGCCGGGTTCGATATCAGATATGCTTTCGATCTGGATTCCACGAGCATAGACACATACCGCCAGAATATCGGCCCGCACGCAGAAGTTTCTTCAATCTATGACGTTTCAAGGCTGTCCATGGAGAAATTTCTCGGAGAGACACTAGGCGAAATAGATGTGGTATTCGGTGGGCCACCATGTCAGGGATTTAGCGTTCAGCGTCGTGGATCTGACGTAGACAGCCGAAATGACCTTGTAATGGAATTCGCGAGGCTTGTGTTTGATATTCGCCCGCGATTCTTCGTGATGGAAAACGTCGGAGGGCTTCTTGCACCAAGGGGAGTGGACGTAATGCGTGAACTCCGAGCGGCATGCGAAAGCCAGGGGTATTACCTGCATATTAAGAAACTGGACGCCTCACTTTACGGTGTCCCTCAGTTCCGAAAACGAGTTTTTATCGTGGGAGAGCGCTGGGAGAGCGGTCTTTTAAGATTTACCTTTCCAGAGCCTTACGTTAGCAACGGAAATGTCACGACGGTGCGCGATGCAATCGAGGACCTTACTGACCGTTCGGAAGGAGATGTCCCGAATCATCGTTCGGACAAATTGTCTCCTATAAATATAGAACGCATTCGATGGGTAAAAGAAGGACAAGGACGGGATTCTCTTCCGGATCACCTCCAACTTAACTGCCATAGAACAAATTCCCGACACAGACATCTCGATGTCTATGGTCGGATGTCATGGGATAAACCCGCCCCTACAATCACTGCAAGGTTTGACAGTTTTTCCCGGGGACGGTTTGGTCACCCGGTGCTTGATCGGACCATTACGCTTCGAGAAGGAGCTCGTTTGCAGACCTTTAAGGATGATTTTATCTTCCAAGGAACGAAGACCGAGGTAGCAAAGCAGATCGGTAATGCTGTCCCTCCAATTTTGGCTCGGGCCTTAGCTGAACGGATCAAAAACTGTATTTAGGTATGGAACAAGAAATTGATGACATTGGCTCAGTCGAAGATGGGACGTTCGGTGAGGGCAGCAGCACGGGCAACCCGCTGAATAGTTGGCCGAGCGGAACCCGGGATGTTACAGAGTTTCCTACCTTCGTGTTCGATGGGACTTCGACGAACGTGGAACTAGTTTCACCGAAAGCTCACCTTAAAGCCTTTCTTGCTCTCGATGGCGTCGACGCAACAGACTATCCGCGCCAGCTGTCAGGAGGTGGCCTAGGCAATTCTGATCAGCGAGCGAGGTCCTACCGAAAATTGTATGAACGTCTCGGTCTTATCTTTCGCGACGGCGAAAAAATTCGCCTATCTGAAATAGGACTCGGACTTCGGGACTTTCCAGCCACTCTACCGGAGACTCTTGAAAATTATGCGGAGGGCGAAAAGCAAAGGTTCGTTCAGAACTTCCGCTCCAAAGCTATCCGGATTCTCGCGAAAGATCAGCTCGATAATCCGACGGAGATACAGCGACATAGATTACCTCCAGGCTGCGATGTCTTCCCTTTCAGATGCATCTGGCAAGCAATGTTGGAGTTGGATAATAAGCTTCACTATGAAGAGGTAAATCGTTGTCTACTTTATGTAATGAAAATGGCCGACCTTCCAGCGGCAATCGATCGAATTAGAACTGCAAGAAACCAGACTGAGTCGTACGCCGAAGCGAGTACCGATGAACTGAGTGAATCGCTGGGGCTTCCAGTATTTGAGGATCAAGCATCCGCTCGAGTGTCTTCGTGGTTTAGTCTGGCGGGCTGGGGAGGCCTGATCATCGAGCAAGGAAACCAAACTGATGGTTTCCGACATTTAGTGCCAGAGGCAATCCCTTTGATTCGTGACGAGCTGTCAAAGCCACCTACGTTTTATTCGGCGCAGGACGAAGTGGACTGGTTTGATCATTACCTTAGGACTGTTATTCCGCGGGACACGATGGACGCCACGCCGTCGGAATTTATCGAAGCTTTCAAAACGGATCTTCTGGTCGCGGGACTGCAATTCGATGAGGAAACAACAAACCGGTTTGTTGCAAGCTGCCAGACGAAGGCGTTTGTAATCCTCACCGGCTTGTCCGGAGCGGGCAAAACGAAACTAGCTCAAGCATTTGCTCGATGGCTTTCACCAAGGGATGGCTCACCTCGCTACGAAATTATCGCGGTAGGGCCAGACTGGACGAGCAAGGATTACGTTTTGGGTTACCCAGACGCGCTAGACTCGACAAAGTATGTCCGCACGCAAGTATTGAACATGATTCTGCGGGCGGCAGGAGAGAGCCGATCCCCGTTCGTACTCGTTTTCGACGAGATGAATCTGTCGCACGTAGAACGCTATTTCGCCGATATTCTTTCCAGCCTTGAGTCGAACGAAGCGATCTGTCTGCACAACGATTTGACTGATCGCGACGGTATTCCTGCCCGGATTAGCTCCCTTCCTCCCAACCTGTTCATTATTGGGACGGTGAATGTTGACGACACAACCTACATGTTTTCGCCTAAAGTTCTCGACCGCGCAAATGTTATCGAGTTCAGGGTTGATTCTTCATCGATGCGAAGTTTTCTTGATGGATCGAGTTCAGTCAGTCTTGAAAATCTTGATGGGAAAGGTGCCATTTATGCCCGAAGCTTTGTCGAAAGTTGTAAAAAAATTCCCTCGCTCGAAGACGAAGAAATATCGATTGTAACTGAGGAAATAATGCTAGTGTTCCGAATTCTCGAGTACTTCGGCTATGAGTTCGGATACAGGACCGCCTCTGAAATGAAGAACTTTATTGCGTTTCACAAAGCGCTCACGCCGACCACTTGGCGGATATCGGCGGCCATCGATGCTCAGGTCTTCCAAAAGGTTTTGCCGAAATTACACGGATCAAGACGAAAGATCGAGCCGCTCCTAACTAGCTTGGCAATCGCGTGTCATTCGAGCCGAAAGTGGGCCGATGATGCAGCTGGCTTTTTGAGCGATGAGGTCTTTCAAAAGGCTATTGGCGCCGATTCGTCATCGCATCCAAGTGACCCTCTTGAAACCGATGAAAAAGGTAGACTTCTTATGTCTTATCAGACAGCGATTTATCCGCTGAGTCTCGCAAAATTGCAGCGAATGTTACGCGGTTTAGAAGATGGTTTTACAAGCTTTGCTGAGGCTTAATTCTGTGGAGGAATCAACTTTAGACTTTCGCGACCGTGACGATCGAACGATCTGCAAGGTAAGGCTTGTTGCAGAGAAGAGCGGCACGCTACGGAATATTACTAGAGAAGAAGCGATTGAGTTTTCCGAAGAAACCGTTCAATTGCTGGAGAATGCTTCATACGAATATCAGGTCAATGACCCGGATTTCGAACTCATGGAATCAGCGGCGATTACAAGAAGTAAACTTGCGGTCGGCGGGCTAGACAGTGGACGTGTCTCCCCCGAGAGCTTCACGGGCATATTACCGCTTGGAGTGGCTCGGAAAACCGATTCACTCAGAATGATTGCAACTGCTGCGGTTGAGGTTCGCTCACGAAAGCTCAGTTACCGAAAGGACTATCGACATATGCTGGACGCAATTGCATCCAGGTGCTCTAATTTGCTTCTGGATTTAGCCGCCCCAACCCAGGCGCGATTCTCCCCTGATCCGAATAGATTCCAGGAGGAACTTGCTCAACGGTTCGCCTTCATCTCTTCGGTGCTTCATTCAAAGGAATTTCACGACTCGATTGGTAGGGTGATCAGTCGACCTTTCCGACGAGCAACGACGACGCACGTCGAACGACGGACCTCCCGAGGCTTTAGGCCATCCAACTCAATACTTCGTCAAATTCCTTCAAAACTTCCTAGAGTTAAAGTTCCCGAACGTCATCCGCTAAACAATTTACTCTCGAATCCACATTGTTCGGGACCTACCATTCCGGGGAAACTTACAGTTTCAGAATATTCGGAGACGATCGACAATCCTGAGAATCGATTCATTAAGCACAGTTTACTCGTCTACAGCGATTATCTTTCGAAGGTTGCCCATATAGCGGCGCAGACAAAGCCAGTCGAAAGGTATCGGCGACTACGAGGAGAAGTTGCAGAGCTAGCGCGAGAAATCGAAGCAATCCTCGCAGACAATCTTTTCAAGGAGATTTCGAGACCTACTGCCTATTCGTTGGCTAGTCCGGTGCTGCAAAAAAGGGCTGGTTACCGCGAATTGGTGCAGGTATGGGTCAAGTTCAACCTTGCCTCTCTCCTAACTTGGAAGGGAGGCGAGGACGTATATGGGTCGGGTAAGCGGAATATGGATGTACTCTATGAGTATTGGCTATTCTTCGAATTACTCGAGATCATCAGTCAGGTCTTTTCACTTCCTAAAGTCGAATATCGCGAGCTATTCCATATCGAACCGAGCGGTTTCGGGGTTCGTTTGAAATCGGGCAGTAACCTAGTAATCAATAAAGTCACGTCCGTCTACGATACAAATCTCCGCGTTGTTTTTAGTTACAACCGGACATTCAGTCCATCACCGGCATACTCGCGGGAAGGATCTTGGACTCTCCCAATGAGGCCAGATTTCACGCTGAGCGTATATCCAGCTGAGCTTTCTGCGGAGCAAGCAGAGTTTGATGAAAAGATTGTGCATCTACATTTCGACTCTAAATACAAGGCTGATCATATCGAGGACGTTTTTGAAATTGTCGACAGTCCCGACTCGGTCGATGCTGGAGCGAGAATTCGGAATAGAGCCCGGGCTAAAAATACAGACTTTTTAAAGATGCATTCGTATCGTGATGCCATCAAACGCTCCTATGGTGCTTATGTACTCTTCCCTGGCACCGACAATCGAAGGTGGCAGACCTTTGGAGAGATTCTCCCTGGCCTGGGTGCGTTTGCAATGCGCCCTAGCGAAGGGGGCGCGGCTCAAGGCTCTGAGAAGCTTAGGGAATTTCTTGACGATTTAGTAGTTCATCTTTGCGAGCGCAGTACTAAGCGGTCGTTGCTAGCTCAACACGTCTTTCAGACCTATACCGACGAGCAATCCTAGTCGCACCCCCAAGGTGGTTGGCCGATTTTTAGGTTAAATTTTCTTAAAGCCACGCTGGACGTCGAATCCCATCTCCACAACATTCTCCCATCCACACAACACACATCCACACATATGACCAACGATCTAGAAATGGGGATACAAGAGAGCGAATAGTGAATAGTGATGAGGACGGACGCTCACGGAAATATGTTGACGTGGCGTTGCATGTGTGGCACTATGGCTAACCCCGGGGTTTGGCCCCTGATCTTTGAAAGCCGGGGAATTTGAAAAATACACCGGAAACATGAAATTGCGTGTGTGTGGGACAGTGGGACACGCAAATGTCGGGACACTTGAACCGCTGATTTTCAGCCGGATTTGCCGATTCGGGACTATCCGAAAAAACGAGCGGTCGCTGGGACGCTGGGACATGGGACACTTGACCCCCATAAAATGGGCCTCTCAAGCGAATTCCACAGGAAAATCACTTCCAAAATGTCACGATTTTGGGGTGCTAAATGGCCCTTCCCGGGCCCTAAATCGACCTCGCGAGGCCCTAATTCGACGCAATCGTGCCTAATTCGATCACTTTCTCGCCAGCCATTCCCTGGGAACGGGGATGATGCAGATGTTCATCGAGCGGCCGTCGGCGGAGAGCATGGCGGATTGGATCTGGATCTTGGTTCCGTCGGGGCTCATCGTCGGGTGCGGGTGATCGGCGGCGGTGGTTTTGTGGCCGGCAGAGAGAAGCATCATCTCGCTGTCGCGGCGGTCGATGAGGTAGATGCTGCGGGAGAAATCGTCACCGACCGCAAAGCGTCCGTCGGGAGATCCGCTGACGTGCCACAGGCCGCTTCCTTCTTTGGTTTGGCCGACAATGAGCACTTCGCGAGTGCGAAGGTTTGCAATAGCGAGTCCGGTCGGACGTTCGCGGGTTCCGGACGGACCCCAAGCGGGTTCCTGTCCCGGGTTCGCTCCGCCGACCGCGGTCGCCTCGCCGACATCCTTGCTGCCGCCCGGTATCCGGCGATGGCCCATGATCGCGAACGCTACTTCGTCTTTTCCGATAACGGTTTCGTGCGTGACCCAGTCGCGATCATCCTCGGGGAACACGGGGCGAAGTCCGGAGCCGTCGGCGCGGACGGTCCAGATCCGCTGCGGAGATTTGCCGCCCGTCTCCCAGCAGAAGACGATCTCGCCCTCGACCCATGGATTCGTCTGAATGTGGCCGACCTGAAAACCAACCGAGATGACGTGCTTCGTCTCGCCGGTCTTGATGTTCATCGCTCCGATGCCCGATGGACCCGCTCCCATGTTCCGCGGGCCGAATGTCGATTCGATCTTGGTGCCTTCGACCATCCGCCGCTGAGCCTCTTCGCGGCCGATCCGGAAGAACGCCCACTGCTCTGTACCGCCGTCGAGAGTCATGTCGCCGCCCGCTCCGATCTCAGGCGGAGTCGTTCCGCAGATGCGTTGATAAGCATCGGCGCTCTTGAGCGCGCCGGACTTGCTGTCGGCAAAGAGCCTCTCGAGATCGACCTCGACGATCTGCATCGATTGCGGTCCGCGAGGAGCTTGCGGGTTGACCGCCTGCCCCGGCCGACGCGACGGATCGCGCATGAAGTAGAGCTTCATCGAATTGCGAGCGATGTTGAGCATGCCTGTGTAGCCGCCCTCAGTGACCTGGACCATCTCGCCGGACTCTTCGTTCACCGCCATCGCTTCGCCAGCGACGCGGTTCGAGCGGAAGATCAGCCACTTGCCATCGGACGTCCATTGGTTGTGCGTCTGATAGATCTTTGAATCTCCATTCGGTGTGCTCGTCAGGAACGTGAGCATCGTGCCGGTCACGGGATCTTTGACAACTTGCTTCTCCGAAGGAAATCGGCGACCGATCTGGGCATCGGCGACGGAGACAAGAGTGAGTAGAGCGATGGCCAATGCGGTCTTTCGGATCATTATCTTATCCTCCGGCGTTCGACTCGATCGAAACGAACGTCTGCCATTCCGGCGATCTGGAATGCACGGAAGTTCGTTACGTTCCGCAGGTCGAAAACACTCGCGTCATCCGCGAGCCGTGCTTTAGTGCGATAGAAGGCGACATCTTTTACGTCGTCGAGTATGAACGCGGACCGTTCGTCCGGCTTGTCGTACGAGACGTCGACGTTGTCGAACGTAATGCCGCGGGCATGCCGCACGTAGAATCCGTACGCCGGGATCACGCCGAACATGCTTGGCTCGGGGTAGCTCTTTTCGTTCTCGGGAACTATGCGTTCCGCATCGTCCTTCGTTCCGCCGCCTTTGTAACGAATGATGATGTTGCTAAGCGTGACGTCCTCGATGTCACGGCCGGGAAGTCCGGCGATGATCGACGCGAACTCCGAGTGCGCGTCGGATACGGTGACGTTGCTGATGAGAATGCGTTTGACCGAGCCGATCGGCGTTCCTTCGGGAGCTCTTTGACGTGCCCCGAGACGGATAAAGATCGGCGATGTCGTAATGTCACGCATCGTCAGATTTGTGACGGTGACATCCTCGATCGTTCCGCCGTCGACCATCTCGATCGCGAGACCGCGGCTGCGGACGAAGTTGATGTTGCTGATCGCGATGTTTTTGAAACCGCCGTTCGATTCCGTACCGAGCTTGATGCGTCCGGTGACGCGGTCGCGATCCGGTGCGAACTCCTGGGTCGTCTTGAACGTGCCGTCGAGCATGGTGCCGAGGTCGAAACCCGAGACCTGCGAGTTGGTGATCGTGACATGCTCGGTCGCACGTGGAAAGCCGAGTGCGTACGAACTTTTCAGGACGATCGCGTCATCGTTCGGCGTGTTGACGGTGACGTTCGAGATGCGGACGTTGCGACACGCATCGATGTCGAAACCGTCGCGATTGGTATCGACGCGGAGATTGTCGATCGTCAGGTTATCGACACCCGTAGCGAGCAATGCGAAGTGTCCGCCGCGGAAGATCGAGAAATCTTTGAGCGTGATGTTCTTTGAAAGCTTCAGCGCGATCGCCTTTGTGCCGAGTCCGTCCATCTCCTTGCGGTCGGATGTTTCACCCAGCGGGGACGGGTTGTTCGCCATGCTCGACGGAGTTTCTCCGGCAGTTCGAGGTCGACGCGGGCCGGGACTCCGGCGTGAAAGGCCTAGCCCATCGATGCGCCCCTGGCCCGTGATCGCGAAGTTCTCGATACCAATGCCCCACATCAGCGAATTTTTCCAATGCGAATGGCCGAAGTCCTGATACATATCCCACTCGTTCGGTTCGGGCAGATCGTACTTGCCTTTGTGAATGGCTGGGTCGGCGGCGAGCAGCGTCGCTCCAGAGTCGAGGTGAAGTGTGATGTTGCTTTTGAGGCGGATCGAGAATGAGAGATATGTTCCCGGGCCAAAGTAAATAGTGCCGCCACCCTTTCCTGCCGCTGTTTGAATAGCCCGGTTTATAGCTGCGGTGTCGAGGGACTTGCCGTCGCCGCGAGCTCCGAATGTGCGGACATCATAATAGCCGGGCAACCGCTGGGCAGGCGCCAATAGTCCCGCAGAGATAAGAATGCCAACGAGAAGGAAATTCGAGAGGATTCGTTTCATCGATCGGGATCGCTATCCGGACTTTATTGGTATTACCAAATTTCTCGACTCTAGCACGAAATCGCCTGAGGCCCAAGAATCATTTAACCGATTAACCACCTTTGATTATTGAGGTTTTGCTAAGATAGAGTTATTGCGTAAATGCCTATATGACCTGGGAAGAACGCTGGCATCCTCTTCGCGAAGAGTGGGTCGTGGTTGCGGCTCACCGGCAGAACCGTCCGTGGAGCGGCGAGACGATCGAGGCTTTGTCGAAATCCACTCCCCGATATGAGGACGATTGTTATTTGTGTCCGGGAAACTCGCGCGTCAGCGGCGCGACGAATCCGAGCTACGAGAACATATTCGTTTTTGACAATGATCACCCGAGCATTTCGATCACGGCTCCTGAGCCCGGAACGCCTCGCTCGCCGTTTCACCAGGTGATGGGTGCAGATGGCATATCGCGGGTCGTATGTTATTCGCCGCGGCACGATCTTACGCTTGCAGAACTCTCACGACTCGAGATCGTCAGGCTGTTTGAATGCTGGCAAGAGCAGTATTCTGAACTTGGCTCGATGCCGAATGTCGATCACGTATTGGTCTTCGAGAATAAAGGCGAGGCGGTCGGCGTCTCGAATCCGCATCCGCACTGCCAGATCTACGCGAACAATTTTGTTTTCAAGACGATCGCGAATGAGGTGCGAACCGGGCGAGAATATTTCGCTCAGAATGGCCGCGTTCTATTTCAGGATGTGATCGCGGCCGAGGTCGAGGACGGACGACGGATCATCGCGGAGAACGATTCTGCGATCGCGTTTGTGCCTTATTTTGCGCGATATGCCTATGAGGTTTTCGTTGCGCCAAAAGCGACGCATCCTTCGATCGCAGCCCTTTCGGGTCGCGAGTTGGCGGATCTATCCGAGGTGCTAAAGGCCGTCCTGGTGAAGTTCGACAACCTTTGGCAGATGCCGTTTCCGTATGTGATGCCGCTGCATCAGGCTCCGACCGACTGTGAGGATCACAGCACGTTTCATTTTCACATCGAGTTTCATCCGCCACTGCGAAAGCCGGATCTGCTGAAGTATCTCGCGGGCCCTGAGATCGGCGGCGGCAATTTCCTGAGCGATACGTCACCAGAGGAGAAAGCTGCAGAGTTGATCGCTGCTTCGAGCGTTCACTACAAGACGGAGGTGTCTGAGTGAACGATATTCGAGATTTGCTCGAACCTATCCAACGTCTACACCGGATGATCCGTGATCGTGTGGTGGAAGAGTGCGAGCGGAGTTCAGTAGCGAGCTTGTCGCGAGTGGTTGCTGATGACGAGGGCGACACGATCTTTGCGGTTGATCGGGTGAGTGAAGAACTGCTGGTCGAATTCATCGAGCGCGAGATCGCCTCTAAGGTGCCGATTGTTCTTATAGCTGAGGGAATTGAAGGCGGGAAGGTTATCTTGCCCCGAGGCTCCGACGAGCGCGAGGCTGCGTGGCGAATACTGGTTGACCCGATCGACGGGACTCGCGGGTTGATGTATCAGAAACGGAGCGCGTGGGTGCTCACCGGTGTCGCGGCAAATCGGGGTGACGCGACCTCGCTTGCAGACATCGAGCTTGCCGTTCAGACAGAGATCCCGCTGGTTAAGCAGCATCTATCGGATATGTTATGGGCGGTTCGCGGAGAGGGGTTTTCTGTGGAGCGTTTCAACCGGGTCAGCGGCGAAACTTCGGCTGTGCATTTATCGCCGTCGAAAGCCCCGACGATCGAACAGGGTTACGCGACCATCTCTCGTTTCTTCCCGGGCTATCGCGGAGAGCTTGCGGCGATAGATGATGAAGTTGTCGCTCGTTCGCTCGGTGCTCCGAAGGAAGGAAAGGCGCAGTGTTTTGAGGACCAGTACATCTCGACGGGCGGCCAATTGTATGAGCTGATCGCCGGTCACGACCGATTCATTGCCGACTTAAGGCCACTGATGCGTGGGCGAAGTGCGGCGGGCTATTCGGAGCTGAGTATCTGCTGCCATCCTTACGATCTCGCCACGGAATTGATCGCTCGCGAAGCGGGCGTGATAATCACCGGTGTCGATGGCTCTCAGCTTGAGGCTCCACTGAATGTTAAGGCGGATGTTGCCTGGATCGGGTATGCGAATGAGCAGATTCGGCAGCAGATCGAACCGCATCTTGCGACGGTGCTGAAAGAAAGAAGGATCGCATAGATGTTTGAGATCGAACCCCGCGATCGTGAAGAATTGTCCGATGTTCGCGGATTCGTTGAGCTCGTTTCGACGGGAGCGGGCGGGTTCTCAGGAGATCGCGACATATGGGTCGCACGAGCGCCGGGGCGATTGGATGTAATGGGCGGCATCGCCGATTATTCTGGTTCGCTGGTTCTTCCGATGCCGATCGCGGAAGCCTGCTTAGCGGGTGTTCAGCGATCGACGGACGGCATTGTCCGCATCGTGAGCGTTGGTGAAGAGCGGCTGCATTCCTTCGAGATAGCGGCGGAACGCCTTAGCGAGCTCTTTGATCGCCGTCATCGTGGAAAATGGTATTCATACATCGCGGGTGTTTTCGCGGTCCTCGCAGATACGAAAGGTGCTGACTTTTCGAAAGGGGTGCGAGTTCTGGTTCGATCCGATGTCCCGATCGGAAAAGGAGTCAGTTCGTCAGCGTCGCTTGAGGTCAGCGTGATGAATGCCGTCTGTGCGGCGTTCGGTATCGATATCGAGCCGAGAGAACTCGCGATCCTTTGTCAGCGTGTCGAGAACACGATAGTCGGAGCGGCGTGCGGCTTGATGGATCAGGTCGCGTCGAATTGCGGCGTCGAAGGTTCGATGTTGTCGCTGGTTTGCCAGTCGGCTGAGATCGGTGAGCCGTTGAAGATCCCGGACGGGCTGGACGTTTGGGGAATCGATTCCGGTGTTCGGCATTCTGTGTCGGGTTCGGACTATAGCTCTGTCCGGGCGGCGACCTTCATGGGTTATCGAATGTTACCGAATGCGGCGGGAAACGTCGCGAACTGGAACGGATATCTGGCGAATGTTTCGATCGAAGAGTACGAGTCGTCGTTGGGCGAGGATCTGCCGGAATCCATGACGGGCGGAGAGTTTCTGGAACGATTTCAGGAACATAACGACACGGTGACGACGATCGATCCAGACACGGCCTACGCCATTCGTGCCTGCGCCGAACACGCGATCTATGAGAGCGCCCGAGTGAAAGAGTTTGCGAGTTTGCTGGTCCAGGCTTCGCAGCCCAACGTTTGCCAGCGATTGGGTGGCTTGATGTTCGAGTCGCACGCGAGCTATCGACGCTGCGGGCTGACCGAAGACGGAACAGACCTGCTCGCATCTTTGGCTGCGGAGCGACGCTCGAATGGTGTTTACGGAGCGCGGATAACAGGCGGCGGAAGCGGCGGGACAGTCGCAATCCTCGCAGACTCAAATGCGGGCGATGCAGTTGAAGAGATCGCAAGCGAGTATCAGCGACGGACGGGCAGGAATCCGAAGATCTTTCACGGATCGTCGCCGGGATGCCATAAGTACGGAGTCGTTCGGTTAGTCCCGAGCAGCCTGGGAAATTAAGCTTGCTCAACGAGCGGAGTACGGGTTATAGTTCGTCTAATTCCGAACCGATCTCCGGTTTAAGTCTTTTAGCCGCTGCGTCCGCAGTCGAAAGTTTTGATGATAGAAAAGCGGTTAACCGATCAATGGCGGCTAACGCTGCCGATCGGGTTCCGCGTCCATAATTCTTCGCAATCTTGAGGTTATAAAATATGAAACTGCGTCTTTCCGCATTCCTCGTTCTCTCTCTAACCGCGCTTGCGGGCATCGCGTGCCAGCAAGATACAACAAGAGCCGCGTTCGTGACGAATAACGCTTCGGACTATTGGACGATCGCCCGGAAGGGCGTCGAAAAAGCGGATGGCGAACTGGCCGACGTGAGTGTTGAATTCAAGCTTCCAGGCGACGGAACGGCGGCTGAGCAGAAACGGATTATTGACGATCTCATCTCGACCGGTGTGAAGGCGATCGCGATCAGCCCGGTCGACCCGGACAACCAGACGCAGTTGATCAATGACACGGCGAAAAAAGCGCTCGTGCTTACCCAGGATTCGGACGCTCCAAACAGCGACCGTGCACTATACATCGGAACCGACAACGTTGCCGCAGGACGGCAGGCAGGCGAACTGATCAAGGAAGCATTACCCGAAGGCGGAAAGATCATGGTGTTCGTCGGCAAGAGCGACGCTCGAAATGCGGCGGAACGGCTGCAGGGAATCAAGGAAGCGTTGGCGGGCAGCAAGGTCGAGATCCTGGACATACGAACCGATGACACCGATCGCGCTCGAGCAAAGTCGAACGCAGCCGACACACTCGTGAAGCACCCGGATGTCGCTGCACTTGTCGGGCTTTGGAGCTATAACGGACCCGCGATCTTGAACGCCGTGAAGGATGCCGGAAAGACCGGGCAGGTGAAGATCGTTTGCTTTGACGAAGAGGATGAAACTCTAGCGGGCGTAAAGGCTGGAGCGATCTTCGCGACGGTCGTGCAGCAGCCGTACGAGTTCGGATATCAATCGGTCAAGATAATGGCTCAGATCCTAAAGGGTGATAAATCTGCAATTCCTGCCAACAAACAGATCAACGTTCCTACCCTGGTCATCAAGAAGGACGGCGTGGATGCGTTCGTCAAGAAGGTCAACGAACTTCGCGGACGCAGCTAAACATTCGTTCAATGGATCAACCCGCACTCCAAATGAAAGGCATCGCGAAGCGGTTCCCCGGCGTGGTCGCGCTCGATACCGTTCATCTTGAAGTCTGTACTGGCGAGGTCGTCGCTCTCGCCGGAGAGAACGGTGCGGGCAAGAGCACGCTGATGAAGATCCTCGGCGGCGTCTATCAACCGGATGACGGCGAGATCCTGATCAACGGAGCCAGGATGCAGATCAAGTCTGTTGGGGACGCAAGCCGACTCGGTATCGGCTTCGTGCATCAGGAGCTGAACGTACTCGATAACCTTACGGTGGCGGACAACGTGCTTCTCGGGCGCGAGCCACGATTCGCCGGATACCTTATTGATCGCCGCCGTTTGAACGACGAAGCCGCTAAGCACCTAGCCCGCGTGGGGCTCGACGTTGCTCCCGAGACGCCGCTTTCGAAGCTCTCAATCGCACAACAGCAGCTCGTAGAGATCGCGAAGGCCCTTTCGCAAAACGCACGGATCTTAATTCTCGACGAACCGACCTCCAGCCTCACGCTGACTGAAACCGACTGTCTGCTCGCGATCATCAAGGAACTTCGAAGCGAAGGCGTAAGCATCGTCTATATTTCGCACCGATTGGGTGAGATCGGTGAGATCGCTGATCGCGTGGTCGTGCTGCGAGACGGTAAGAATGCCGGCATCCTACAGAAGGATCAGATCTCACACGACGCGATCGTCTCGCTGATGGTCGGGCGCGATATTCAGAAACGGGCTCGGGCCGCAGGGGTATCGGAGAACGCGATTGCCGTTGAGATCCGAGACCTACGGACATCGCGATTTCCAGAACGCCCGGTGTCGTTCGACGTTAGACAAGGTGAGATCCTCGGCGTTGCGGGCCTTGTGGGTTCGGGCCGGTCGGAGGCCGCCCAGGCCATCTTCGGAGTCGACCCAGCGCTTGGCGGAACCGTAACGGTTCGCGGAAAGTCGGTGCGCGTCGGGAATGTTCGCGAAGCTATTAACCGCGGCATATTTCTTGTCCCCGAAGACCGCCGCAATTCCGGCCTGATCGTCGACAGCCCGATTCGTTTCAACATCACGCTGCCGTCGCTCGATCGGTTGTCATCGGGTGGATTGGTGAAGTCGAAAGCAGAGAAAGCGAAGGCTTCGGAGATGTGCGAACGGTTGAGGGTAAAAACCCCGAATACCGAAACGATCGCGAAGAATCTTAGCGGCGGAAATCAGCAGAAGGTCGTGTTGGCAAAGTGGCTCGCGCTCGAACCGAAGCTGATGATATTCGATGAGCCGACGCGCGGGATCGATGTCGGGGCAAAATCAGAGATCTACCAACTGATGCGCGATCTCGCTGCTACAGGCGTTTCGATCCTGATGATCTCGAGCGATATGGAAGAGATCCTGAATGAAAGCGACCGGATCGCGGTGATGCACGAAGGCCGGATCACGGGTACGCTCGCGGCGAGCGACGCGACCGAGGAGTCGGTGATGAAACTTGCGGTCGGAAGTGATAACTGATGCGAAAAGACCTTGGTACATTCGTATTGTTGGTAGTGCTCTGCGTCGTTCTCGCCGTGCTCAACCCGAGCTTCCTTGGCGGTGCGAATCTGCAGAATCTCGCCCGGCTGATAGGTATCTACGGCATCTTCAGCCTCGGCCTCGGGTTCGTGATCATCACCGGCGGCATCGATCTTTCAGTCGGTTCGGTGTTCGCACTGCTCGGCGTTTTGCTGTCGATCTTTCTGGTTGATTGGCATTGGCCGGCGGCCCTCGCCGTTATCGCGATCGTCCTGATCGCCACAATGCTTGGGCTCATCAACGGCCTTCTCGTCACGAAAGTACGAGTGCAGCCCTTCATCGTTACGCTGTGCGGATTGTTGTTTTATCGCGGATTGGCGAGGTTCGTTGCGAGTGACGAGACTAAAGGCTTTGGAGCGGCCGACGGTTTCGAAACCCTTCAAACACTTGCCACCGGAAGTCTGGTCGGAATTCCCACGCCTTTTGTGATCCTCGTCATTATCGCCGTGATCATGTGGGTTGTGCTTCACCGCTCGGTCTTCGGCCGATATCTTTTCGCTGTTGGTAAGAACGAAGTTGCCGCGAGGTACTCGGGTATCAACGCCGAGATGATAACCGCGAGTGCTTACGTGATCTGCGGCCTTACGACAGCGATCGCCGGCATCCTGCTGGCCTTCTATACAAACTCCGTCTCGCCGTCATCACACGGAAATTTCTATGAACTTTACGGGATCGCGGCGGCAGTACTGGGCGGCTGCAGCTTGCGCGGCGGCGAAGGTTCCGTGATCGGAATATTGATCGGAACGGCACTGCTTCAGGTACTCCAGAATCTTGTGAATCTGCTTGGCATTCCGAGTTCGCTGAACTTTGCGGTGATGGGAGCCGTCATCATGGCAGGCGTCGTTGTTGACCAGATCCTGCGGCAAAGAAAGGGCGAAGAAAAGAATTGAGGTTGTTGTGATGTGGAGAAGAACCGGGGTTGGAGTGATCACTGTCGTTATCGCGGCGATCTTCACAGCAAATTTGCCGATCTCGTCATTCGGCCAGAAGAAGCCCGCGAGAAAGTACAACGTACTGTTCGTTATCGCGGACGATCTTCGGCCCGAGACCGGCTCGTATGGAAATCCGCTGATCAAGACGCCGAACATCGACCGCATTGCCAAAGGTGCGACGAGATTTGACCGGGCCTACACGCAGTATCCGCTCTGCAATCCGTCGCGCACTTCGTTCCTTTCCGGGCGTTACCCGACGCAGCACAAGATCTATAACAGCAACGATTATTTTCGGCGCAAGTATCCGGATTGGGTAACGCTGCCACAGTATTTTCAGAAGCACGGTTATGCGACGCTGCGAAGCGGGAAGATCTTCCACGGCGGCATCGACGATCAGGGGTCGTGGACCGAGGGCGGCGAACCGACCGATCCCGCGATAACCGAGCGCGGT
>JBEBGW010000030.1:0-20498 GCA_040081025.1 Pyrinomonadaceae bacterium
TTCTAATATTGATTTGAGGTTAGTATGACCGGGGACCAACTAGCTCGATATCGAAAGGATAAGAAACGAACTCAAGTGCAGGTCGCGCGGGCTCTGAGAGTGTCGCAGACCTATTTGTCACTGCTCGAATCCGGAGAACGTCGACTGACCGAGAGTCTCCAAAAAAAGGCCGCAAGGTTTTTTGACCTGCCTCCGACCGAGGTGCCAACTCGTTTGACCTACGGCGAAGTTCGGCCGGTGAGCGACGATCAACTCGCGTCGGATCTTGCAGATCTGGGCTATCCAGGCTTCTCTCATTTGAAAAAGAAACGGTCGCGTAAAAGAAACCCGGCCGACGTTCTGCTGTCCGCCTTAAACGCGCCGCAGCGGGAAGCCAGGGCCGTCGAAGCTCTTCCTTGGCTTCTGCTCGCATTTCCGGACGTAAAATGGAATGAGGTCACCCGCGTAGCGAAGATGAACGACCTTCAGAATCGCTTGGGTTTCCTAGTGAATGTGGCCGGTGAAATGGCGAAGAAAATGAATAAGAGCTCGCTCGCGGACCTGCTACACGCTCGCGAGATAGATCTCGAACGCTCCATGCTCGCCCGCGAAGACACTCTCTGCAACGAGAATATGACCAATACCGAGCGGCGATGGCTGGCTACCAATCGTCCTCCCAATGCAAGGCGATGGAACCTGTTGGCAGATCTTTCACCCGTGGATCTGAATCACTATGAATGAAGGTCAACTTCCGGAACCATGGCGTTCATTCCTCCGGGAGATCGATGATCGCCTCACGCAGAAAACGCAGATCCACTGCCTCGGCGGTTTCGTCGTAACAGTGATCTACGGAGCCGAACGGTCAACGGTTGATCTGGACGCTCTCGCCCTCGTTCAAGGAGATCCCGCACTATGGGAAATTGCAGGCAGAGGCTCAGATCTACATAGACGGCATCATCTTTATCTTGATCGGGTCGGTATCGCGCCTTTGCCCGAAGACTACGGAGACAGGCTTGCCGAAGTATTCAGCGGCGCGTTCACTCGCCTTAGCGTCTTCGCTCTCGATCCATACGACGTGGCTCTAGCAAAGATCGAACGAAACTCAGCGCGTGACCGCGAGGATGTCCGCTACCTCGCCCGCGTCGTTCCATTCGATCTCGACGTTCTCTCACAACGCTACTACGACGAACTCCGCGTCTACCTCGGCAACCCCGAACGTGAAGACCTCACCCTCAAACTTTGGCTAGAAATGATTCAAGAAGACCACCAGACGTGATCCCGAACGCTCGGGTCGCACCGCTGTCAGTACCACCTGCGGTAGCGGGTGGTTGAACCGAACCACGAGACAACTCCAACACGAAAGATGTTCGACCGAAATAAAATGTATACAAAAGGCAGTAGATCGGCAGCATCTGATCCGATGTAGGAACTGCGACCTATTTCTGACTAGGTGTCTTGTTCGCATCGCGGATCTCCTTTGTCCATTTGCTCGCAAGCGAACGAAGCTTCTCTATATCGCCGGCAATGGGATTTCTCTTGTACGTGTAAATGAAAAGAACGCGGTTGTTAGCCCTTACAAATGATGTCGTGTTAAGAATCGAGAATTTCCGATTGTTGATATCGAAATTCATGGACATCATAAAGCTGAGCGTGTCCGTTCCCTTTTCAAAAAAACCCAGATACTTAGGCTCGTTGATCCTAACGGTCGTTTCATTGCCCCAAAGCTCCGTAAGACCTTTCCCTGTGTTTCCCTCGACGCGCTTGAAAATATCGCTGTTTGGACCGAGAAGGGCGACAATTTGCTTCTCAGAGGCTGAGACGACGTCCGCAAACATTGAAGGCGAAATATCTAATGTCTTTACCCTTTTGGAAACTGACACCTTTGTGTATAGATCCAAATCCTGATCTTGATTCGCTTCAAATTTCGGGAATTCAGATGCAGGCAAATGAACTGTCAACACTTCGTTTCCTGCATCCTCGGTGGCAATCATTCGTTCCGCGATCTTATCGAACCGCGTAAACGCGCCCATAAATCCGTCCGGGGCCGGAACCTTTACTGATCGCGACCCGAGCTGAAACTCTTCGGACAGCGTACCCGCCGATGGCGCCTGAGCTACCAAACCGGAAACGAGCGAAACGACTATAAGCAGTAGAAGGAGGCTTTTCATATTCCTGGCAGCGATATTATCAGTCCCTGCCCTTGTGCGCTAGAACAAGCCAAAGAAAAGGTCATTAGTACATCAAGGGTCACAAAAACTCTCGACTTACGGGTAGCCAGCCGTTACAATTAATAACGGGCGGCCGTTCGATCGCCCAGGCCTCCTCGGCCAAAGAATTACATGCAGAAACCAGAGGAAAGTCTCGCAGATTTCTTAAATACTATTGAACCGCAAGCGGCAGCCCCGCCGTCACAGGTCTCACTGCGTCCCACGGGCGAGGTCGAGGTCCTGAGCCCGCTCGCTCTTGATCAAGCGTCCGCGCAAACGCCGAATGGATTACTGCTTCAGCGTGGAGCGCCGCGGATCTCCTGGTTCCATCGATCGCTTATTTTCGGCGGCGGTGCCGCTGCGGCAATTGTTATCATTTTCCTAAGCGCGCTATTTATCGCGGTCAGCGAGCCGTCAGACATAGCGGCCGTCGACGGTATCGATAACTCAGGCTACCCGTTGGACGCGGAGATCGATGACAGTCCGGCGGGCGTGTTGCCTGAGTCGACGGATATTTTCACCTCGGCGATTTCGCCGCTGGTGTTTGGCGAGCTTCGCACCCTCCGACCGGTTGTAAGATCGCGCCGCGTGCTCCCGCGAGTCCAACGAGCCGTTTACATCCCTCGCCGCCGCTCTCCTAAGCCCGCGCCGGTGACCGAGTTTGTCCCTACTACGCTCATCATCTACGCCGAGAACGGAGAAATAAAAACCCGAATCGAACCCAACCTCACCGCCGCATTTAAGATACCCCCTTCGTTCGCCAACTAGGTTCGAGCGTCTTGCGGGGCCGCACGTCGTGGGGCGTAGATCGTTGTCTTGAGGTCGAGGACGATGACGCCGTCTTCGATCTTTGGATCGCGGAATAGGATGGTCTTTTCGGGCAGGATACCAAGATGGTGGCAGAAGGACGTGACCGGAAGACGCGGCCCGGTGCCTCCTCGCCGTATTTCGAACCTAGCTCGAACGAAGCTTTTGCTTTGAGCGGAGCCGCGGCGATGCCGATCAGCCGTTCTTCTTTATTGAACATCAGCCTCACCGCAACCGGTTCGCCAAGCTTCATCATCGCCCCCTGATTCAAATAAAACTGCCCTCGAGGACTGAGCGTTACGTGAATCTCCCTCGCATCGGGCGGCAGCATCGAAGGATCGAAATTTGTCCATTGCATACGCAGATGAATGTATCATGGCTGGAACGTTACTGCAAGTGAGAAATGAGAAGTGAGACTTCGGAAGTCAGAAGTCGGAGGTAAGAAATCGGAAAAGCAGAAGTCCGAACTCACTATCCATTGTCCGTTATCCACTGTCAATTGCTCGGCCTTAGCCGAGCTAACGCGGTGCTGGGGTGCAAATTGCGGCTATCCGGATCAAAAAAACGCGATGCTGGGTGCGCACTTTCAACTTGCAACCGGCCAGCATCCGTCCTGCATCGGGACATCTGACGGACCAAATGCCGGGGCCTTTACGGGAGCAGCGACGGGATGGCAATGCAAAATGCAAAATGGAAGCAGACAAATTTCTAATATGAACTCGTTCCTTCCTGTTCTTCTTGATCTGTGGTTGGGTTTCGGCTTTTGGTCCTGACGTTTGTTGGTAAGTAAACCACCACGCAAGAGCGGGGGGTACTGACAGTGGTCGCACATCCTGTTTATCCTCGGCATCCTGTTTGAATGCATCTAACGCCCGAATGGCATAGGGAGCCCTTACTAACGTGCGGGCTACCGACACGGCCGCCCGCTTACGCAGGCGGTTCTGACTATTTGACTCGCTGGGTGCGGCGTTTTAGGAAGTCCATCAGGACGAATTCGGTGAGGTTGTTCGGATTGGCGAAGTAAGCCTTGCCGCGAGTTATCTCGGTCATCTTCTTTACGAACTCGACCAGCGACGGGTCGCTAGCGAGCATGAATGTGTTGATCATCACGCCCGATTTACGGCACGCCTGGACCTCTTTGAACGTCTCCGCCATTACGTACGGATCGTTGCCCATCGAGTTTTTGTAGAGCAGGCGTTTGCCGCCGTCAACCGTGTCAGCCGATCGGCGATGGCTGAAGCTCAACGAGTTGTTAGGGTCGACAAACGCTGCCGTCGGTTTGCCGTCCGTGACCATCACGATCTGCTTCATATCCTTTCGCTGAGCGTTCAGAAGCCGCCTGGCGAGCTTCAATCCTTCGGCGGTGTTCGTGTGATACGGGCCGACCTGCATCGATCCGAGCTTCGAGAGCGGCACCTCCTCGGCGTCGTCGTGAAAGAGTACGACCTTTAGCGTATCGCCGGGATATTGCGTGCGGATGAGATGTGCGAGTGCGAGCGCGACCTTCTTCGCCGGCGTGAAGCGGTCTTCGCCGTATAGGATCATCGAATGCGAACAGTCGAGCATCACGACCGTCGCACACGACGATCGGTACTCCTGCTGATATACCCACAGGTCGCTGTACTCAAGGTTCATCGGCACGGCGAGGCCTTCGCGGGCGATGGCGGAGATCAGGGTCGACGTGACGTCGAGGTTCATCACGTCGCCGAATTCGTAGGGCTTCGATGAGAGTGACGATTCGACGCCGGTCTCCTGATCGGGCGTTTCGTGCCGGCCCATCGACGATTTGCCCATGCTTCCAAGCAGCTTCTGCAGCGTTTTGTATCCAAGGAAATCAAGCCCTTTCTCGGTTACCTCGAACCTGATGTTCCGCGGCATCGGCTCGCCGATCTCACCCTGCCCTTCGCTGCCCGGCTGCGTGATCGGCTCCGGCGGGATCTCTTTGAGATTCAGGTAACCTTCTTCGACCAGACGCTCGATAAGTTCGTTGATGAGCTGTTCGAGTACCGATCCCTTGAACTTCCCGTCGTTGTCAGCAAGCATCTCGGCGACGTCCTGATCGCTCAGGATCTCCTGGTCAAGAAGCGATTGGAGTATCGCGTTTCGCAGTGCGTCGAGTGAATCGTCCGGCTCGTTTCGCTCCCGCGTCCACCAGTAATCTTCGCTGTATCCCGAGTCGAGCATCTGGTTCGATAAGGCGTCCATCAACCCTCCCAGGTCGATGCCCGACACGTCGAATCCCTTGAATCTTGAATAGCGGATGAACTTCATTTGCAAGATCTGGCGAGCGCCTTTATATTAGGTGCTACCACATTCGGAACCAAGCATTATCTCTCTCCAAAAACTTAGCACATCTCTCTCCGCGCGGAATATTTTTCTGGAGGATGGACTGTTTTTATGAAGAAGTTTTTGATCGTGCTTCTGGCACTGTTTGTATTCACCGTGACGCTTCCGTTGACAGCCGATGCGCAAAGCTGCCGAAGAAGGACGCGCCGCTCCACCGCGTCGCGATCCTACGCCGTTCGCAGCTACACCGCTCAACGTCGCCCGAGCTTCTATCGACGCCATCGAAACCTAATAAATATCGGCATCGCAACCGGTGCAGGCGCCCTCATCGGCGGGCTTGTCGGCGGGCGTCGCGGAGCCGGCTATGGCCTGCTCGGCGGGACCGGTGCAGGTGCTCTTTACACCTACAAAATGAACCCGAAGCGCCGTCGCTACTAGACCCTCTTTTATCGGTTTTATCACCCTCGGCCTTCGGGTTCGAGGGTTTTCGTTTCCGTATATCTCATACCATTTCGTGTTTTCCGTTCAAGGCGATCTTGCGGGTCGTTTTCCTGTAATTGTTGTAGATGCACAATGTTCGCCGTTTGGCACGCCCGTTGATGTATACCTCGGCGAGGAAGGAAATCCTCCAAAAGATTTATTGACCAATAGGGGGAAACGCAATGAAAAAGATCATAACCACATTCATGATGTTCGCCATGATGGCAGTCGCAATCCCGATGCTCTCGAGCACGGCATCCGCTCAGTCCGATTGCTACCGCGATCGGAATGGACGACTCGTCTGTGAAGACGACAGAAACATATATCAGAAGCACCGTAACCTGATCAACATCGGTATCGGTACCGCGGCCGGTGCGATCATCGGCGGCCTCATCGGCGGCAAGAAAGGTGCGTTGATCGGTACTGCGGTCGGCGCGGGTGGATCAGCTTTGTATACCTACAAGCTGAACCCGAAAACCAAGCGGTATGAGAAAGTCTATAACCGCAGCTATAACCGGAATTACCGCCGGTACTAACCAGACCGAACGAGCAAGGGAAGGAAGGGTGACCGTGGTTCGCACCACCGGTCACCCTTACGTCGTCAAGCTTTCTTGTTCAAGTTACAGGGAGATTCTTTGTCCCAAATTCCCTTGTCCCACTGTCCCACACGCACTAAATTTACCTATTTACGCCCATTTTCGGTTTTCAAAGCCCCAAGCCAGAGAAAATGTACCATGCATGGGATATTGCGTCAATACTCAAATCGAGCTTGGCAGATCATTGTTCAATCAACGAAAGAGAAGGGAGCAAACAGCTTACTCTTATTTGTTAGAAACTAGACCGGCATAGTCGACAAAGACATTCGAGAGGCGTTCGGCGGCGGCGGGATCGTTTCGTGAGAGCAGTGTTATCACCGCGTCACGCTCGGCCATGACGCGGTTCAAGCCGATGCGTTCCTGTTCGCTCAAGATCCCGGCATCGCCTTTGTCCATTTCGGCTCGGATCTCTGTGAAGAAGGTGCTTGTGTTCTGCCGGGCGGTTTCGTATTCGCCGCGTCGGGCGTAGATGGTCGCGGCGGTGAGCGTATTCTGGACGCGGCTTCGATGTAGTGCCTTTTCACGAGCGACAAGGTCGGCGGCAAGCTGACGATTTGATAGCCACATCGGGACGAAGCCCAGAAGGAATGCGAGCAACAATAATCCGATCCGGATCAGCCATTTGGTCAACGCGTTCGAACCGCCCGCTGCCCGTACAGTTGTTTCTACTACTTCCTCGTCAGCCATTATCATTCCTCCAACCTTAGTTGTAACCCTCGATATCCGTGAAGTCTTCGTAGATCATCCCGCGGCGGTCACGTTTAGCCTTGGTTACCGCCTCGAAGCCGCCTGATTCGTTGCGAGCGATCTTGTTCTGGGCGTACAGCCCTTCGAGCACAAACTCGCATGCGGAAACAAGCTTGGCGTTGTCCGCACGGTTGAAGTCCAGCGGTACGAGCGTCGTGCCGATCAAGTCGGGAACTGAGTCCAGCAAGCCGACACACTCTTCGGCGGACGCGGTGTCTGAAAGCAGGAGCTTGTTGCCCTCATCAAACCACGCAACCGCGGGAGCAAAGTCGATACCCAGGAAGAAGCCTTCAAAGATAACGCCGCTAGCTCGCTTGACCAGGTCTTTCGCAAGCCTGGCAGAACCTACCTGCTCACCTTCATACTCAAGCTCCATCTTGCCTGTCATCGCGGGCAATGCGGCGTAGACGTCGGAGATACGGGGTACGATCTCAGGTTCGCCCGTGATCAATGCCCGCCGCTCCGCGTTCGACACCGTGGCTTCGAGAGCCGAGATCGAGAAGCGCTGTGAAACCCCGCTGCGTTTGTCGACACGCTGATCGTCGCGGGCTTCGAACGCGATCTGCTCGATCAGTTCTGAGATGAACTCAGGGATCTCGACCGAATGCGCATCCAATCCGTCACGTTCTACCCACGCTTCCTGTTTCGTGATCGCGGAACTAAGTTGAACGTCTTCCGGATAGTGTGTCAGGATCTCGGCTCCGATGCGGTCCTTTAGCGGCGTGATGATCTTGCCGCGGGCGGTGTAGTCCTCCGGGTTTGCGGAGAAGACGAGCATCACATCGAGCGGCAGCCGGACCGGATAACCTTTTATCTGGATATCGCCTTCCTGCATGATATTGAACAAGCCGACCTGGATCTTGCCTGACAGATCAGGCAGCTCATTCATAGCAAAGATGCCGCGATTCGCTCGGGGCAGCAGGCCGAAATGAATGGTCAGTTCGTCACTCAGAAGATGGCCGCCCTTCGCTGCCTTGATCGGATCAACATCTCCGACGATATCTGCGATCGTCACATCGGGAGTCGCTAGTTTCTCGACGAAACGGAATTCGCGACTGACCCAGTCGAGCCTAGTTTCATCGCGGTGAAATTCGATCTGCTGTTTCCCGTAAGCGCTTAAAGGATGGTACGGGTCGTCGTTGATCTCAGAGCCTTCGATGATCGGCAGCTCGTCGTCGAGAAGGTCCGTAAGTTGGCGAATGATGCGGGACTTGGCCTGGCCGCGGAGCCCGAGGAGGATGAAATTGTGCTTGGCGAGGATCGCGTTGACGATCTGCGGCACGACCGATTCGTCGTAGCCCAAGATCCCGGGAAAGAGCCGATCGCCGTTCTTCAGCTTGCGGATCAGGTTCTCCCGCATCTCGTCCTTTACGGATCGCGGTTTGTATCCGCTCTCCTTTAACTGGCTTAAGGTTCGAATTTCTACCATTTTCTCTATTTGGCCCCGATCAGATATACCACAGGTTCGTCGCCTATAACGGCCGCCGCGTGTTCAGTATTTGCCGGCATGAAGTCGCGGTCGCCCGCCGAAAGGCGAACAACTCCGTAGCCTGCAACATCGAGTTCGAGGGTGCCGGAGACTATCCAATGCGACTGGTCATCACCATGTGCGTGCCGGGAGTACGTTGCTCCTCGCGAATCGCTCCACTCAAAAACACTAAAGCCCTCACTCTCCATAATTTGCATGAGTTCGGAGGCGAGCGGAGAAGAATCACCGGTCCATTTCTTGACACGGTACGCGTGAGGCATAGGCCTATTCTCTGACTTTTCCGTCGAAAAGCAAAAGCTTGCCGGATACCCTCGCGGGTACACTAAAAGATGAAAAAGCCCGAGTTTCCTCGGGCTGCAGCGGGGTTCATGCGAAAAGATCTCTATTTCACTTCCCACTTAACGAGTTTGCCGCTCTTGTCGGCGTCGGCGGTGATGCTTTTGCGGGTCGAGTTCACTAGCGGATCGATTCCGATCTCCTTGTTGAACGGTAGTCCCCGATCGATCGAATATCCGACCATCGTGCCGCCTTCGATGTCTTTGAGCTTGCCCATGATCTCCTCGGTCAGTTTCGGCAAAGCGGCGAGATTGACCTCGCTCAGCGGAAAGATATTGTCCTCGATCTTGCCATTGCCGATGATCTTCACGGGTGCGGGGGAGCCCAACGAACCGGCCTTGTACGTGTAGCCGTCGATGTTCTCAGGCTTTTTCGGATCCTGAACCTTGACCATTATGTAAGAATCGTACACCAGCAGATCGAGTACTTTCGGATCGTCGGTGCCGAGCGTGCTTTTCAGGTCGGCAACAAAATCGGCAAGAGCTTCCGCGTCCTCGTACATCCGCTTGTCACTCTTTGAGGTGCCGGGTGTCGGCCGATCGGTCGATGGGCTATCCGACGAAGTGCCGCTCGTATTACCGCCTTTGAGCCGGTCGGCGAGATTGCATCCGAGACCCGCAGCTATCAAGCACGATAACGCGGTCAGTGATAGGAGATTCTTTTTCAGATCAAGCTTCTTCATTTCCAAAATATCCTTGTTCAGTAGAACTTCGGAAAAGACGGAGATCGGCCAGCGTTTTTGCAGATGTTAGTCCGTAATGGCTCCGAGCGAGCTGGAGGAAACCAACTTCGCATATTTCGCGGCGACTCCGCGAACGCTCGCAAGACGCTCGGGAAGTTTCCATGACAACCTTCGCTGATCGAGTTCTTCATGCGAAAGATTGACGCTCAGTGTTTGTTCGTCGGCGTCGATAGTGATCGAATCGCCGTCGTTTACGAGAGCGATGTTTCCGCCCGCCGCAGCCTCGGGCGAGACGTGCCCAACGACCATTCCATAGGTCCCGCCGGAGAATCTGCCGTCAGTGATAAGCCCGACTGAATCTCCAAGTCCGAGGCCGATGATCGCGGATGTCGGTGCGAGCATTTCGCGCATTCCGGGCCCGCCTTTCGGGCCTTCGTATCGGATGACGATGACGTCACCGGCTTCGATCTCGCGTTTCATTATCGCGGCCATGCAATCTTCTTCTGATTCGAATACTTTCGCGGGTCCGGTGATCTTACGTTGTTTGATCCCGGTAACCTTTGCGACCGCACCTTCTTCGGCGAGGTTGCCGCGAAGGATCGCGAGATGGCCTTCGGCGTAGATCGGCTCGCTGAATGGCCGCACGACGTCTTGATCGGCGGAAGGACCGTCAGGGACATCCGCCAGATTTTCAGCGACCGTTTTGCCGGTGATCGTGATGCAGTCGCCGTAGAGCAGGCCAGCGTTGAGCAGCATCTTCATCACCAGCGGAATACCGCCGACCTTGTGCAGATCGGTCGCGACGTATTTGCCGGACGGCTTGAGGTCACAGAGGACAGGAACACGTCGACGAATTGTTTCGAAATCGTCAATGGCGAGTGGAACGCCCGCTGAATGTGCGATCGCGAGAAGGTGAAGTACCGCGTTCGTCGAGCCGCCGGTTGCCATTGTGACGACGATCGCGTTCTCGAACGCTTTGCGGGTCATGATGTCGCGAGGAAGAAGCTGGTTTCGGACGGCAGCATCGAGTGCTGCGACGGATTCGATCGTGTTCTCGCGTTTCTCGGCGTCTTCGGCTGCCATAGTAGAGGAATAGGGAAGTGCCATCCCCATCGCTTCGATCGCCGCGGACATCGTGTTCGCCGTGAACATTCCGCCGCACGAACCCGCACCGGGACAGGCGTGTTTTTCGACGGCGGTCAGCTGTTCGTCGTCGATCTTGCCAGCGAGATATTCGCCGACCGCTTCGAAGGCGCTCACGACCGTGAGGTCTTTGCCGTCGAGATGGCCGGCCTTGATGGTGCCGCCGTAGACGAAGATCGAGGGGATGTTGAGCCGGGCGATTGCGATCATTGCACCGGGCATATTCTTGTCGCAGCCGCCGATCGCGAGCAGGCCGTCCATCTGCTGGCCGCGGCAAACGGTCTCGATCGAATCAGCGATGACCTCGCGGGAGATCAGCGAATACTTCATCCCTGGCGTACCCATCGAAATGCCGTCGCTGATCGTGATCGTTCCAAAGACCTGCGGCATCAGGCCGATACGTTTACCTTCTTTGACAGCGGCATTTGCGAGATCGCCGAGGCTGAGGTTACACGGCGTGATCGTGCTATAACCATTAGCGATGCCGACGATCGGCTTCTGAAAATCCTCGTCCCCGAACCCGACAGCGCGCAGCATTGCGCGGTTCGGTGCTCGTTCGATCCCTTCGGTTGTGGCTTTGCTGATCCGGTTAAGTGACATTGTTACGATAAGAGAACAGGTCGTCGAGCCCGATATTTCCTCCGCAGAGGATGAGCACGACGTGACTGTCCGGGCCAAAATTGCCCCGCAGCCTTTCAGCCGCCGCGAGCGTGCACGATGTAGCGGGCTCGGTCAGGACCTTGGCCTTGTCGAGCAAGCAGAACATTTCGGTCACGGCTTCATGATCGTCTACTACGGTTACACCCGAAAGATACTCCTTCGCGAGTTCAAAATTCAACGCGCCGACCCGGGCGGCTCCGAGCGTTCGCGCGATCGACGTGATCTCCGCGAGTTCGACAACCTCGCCGGCGTCGAGTGCGGCGGACATACTGTGAGCTCCGCGCGTTTCGACACCCCAAACATTGACGTTCGGCCTAAGCGAGCGGATCGCGCAAGCGACGCCGCCCGATAATCCTCCTCCGCCGATGCTAACGATAACGTCGGTCACATCCGGCACGTCTTCCAGGATCTCGAGGCCGATGGTGCCTTGGCCCGCGATCACGTCGCGGTCGTCGAAAGGATGAATGTAAGTATAGCCGTCACGCTCGAACGATGAAGCCGCGTCGAACGCGCACGTAAGCGACGGGAAAAACCGCACTTCCGCACCGTGTTTCAGAGTCTTCTGAACGTAATTGTCAGGTGTGTTCTCCGGCATCAGAATCACGGATCTGAGGCCGAGGACTTTCGCCGCATACGCTACCGCCTGAGCATGATTTCCCGCACTCACCGCGACGACACCGCGTTTGCGCTCATCCTCGGTGAGCTGAAGCATCTTGTTGAATGCTCCGCGGACCTTGAATGCTCCGGTTCGCTGCAGGAGTTCGTGCTTTAAATAGACGTTGGTTCCGAGGCGCTCACACAGGAACGTGTCGACGAGCGTTGGAGTTCTTTTAATGTAAGGAGCTATCCGCGTTGCGGCCCTCCAGACATCGTTAATGCTAATAATCTCGGAAGTCGGCGATTGGAACTCAGGTTTAAACCTAGAAGCTTCGCCCGATGCGAAACTCACTCCTTCGTAATGACTTACCGATAGCATTTTCTTGCTCCCTACCTGCCGCGGTTATTTAGGCTGCGGCTGCCTTGTTTAAATATGTGAGCCAGCTAGCTAACCGCTCGTCGCGGCCGTTTACAACGTCGAAAAACTTGGCTTGTACAGCCGCCGTCACCGGCCCTCGCGATCCGTTGCCGATCGGCTGTCCGTCGAGTTCGCGGATAGGCGTGATCTCGGCTGCGGTGCCGGTGAAGAACGCTTCGTCGGCATTGATGAGATCCGAAAGCTCAAGCGACCGCGATTCGACAGAATAGCCTTCAGCCTTTGCGATCTCGATCGCCGCGTCGCGGGTGATGCCCATCAGGATCGAGTCGTCAGCTTTGTTTGTATAGATGACACCGTCCTTGATCACAAAAAGATTCTCACCCGAACCTTCAGCGAGCCGATCGTCCTTGTCGAGCAATAGGGCTTCATCGAAACCGCGTGCGAACGCATCCTGCACGGCGAGTATCGAGTTGAGATATTGCCCGCAAGCCTTCGCGGTCGTCGGCATCATGGACGAATGAAACTTCCGCCACGGCGAGACGGTCACGCGAATGCCTTTCTCGAGTCCTTCGCTACCGAGATATGCTCCCCAAGGCCACGCCATGATCGCCACCTCGACCGGACACTTTCCAGGATGCACGCCGAGCGTGCCGCTGCCCATAAAACAGATCGGGCGGATGTAGCAGCTTGAGAGTTCGTTGGCGGCGATAAGATCCGAAACGGCGGTCGTGAGTTCTTCGAGGGTGTAAGGGATCTTAAAGCCGTAGACCTCAGCCGACGCGAAGAATCGTTCGAGATGTTGGTCGAGGCGAAACACTGCCGGGCCGTTTTCTGTCTCATAGCAGCGAATCCCCTCAAACACGCCGCTGCCGTAATGCAAGCCATGCGCCGACACGTGAAAGGTCGCTTCAGCCCACGGCACGAGGCTGCCGTTTTTCCATATCCAAGCTGCGTTTCCGAATGACATAACTTCGTTCTTCAAAAAATAGAAATCCGAGGACGCCGCTTTTGCGACGCCCGCCTCTCGTTCCAAACATCGATCTCCGACCTAAACGGCCCAGAGAAACTGTTCGGGATTTGTATGGAGAATTCGATCCTGGCCGGAGAGCCAGTCGGGCCTAATGTTGGAGCAAATATCGACCGCAATGCTGTCTTCGAGAACTTCGGAGGAGTGAATTTCGCCGGCGGGAATGCAGAGCATTTGGTTGTCGGTGAGCGTTACGTCGCCGTCCGGCAAATGAAAAAGCCATCTTCCTTTTAACAAGTAGATGACCTCTTCCGTATCGTGTGAATGGGCTTGGGTTACCTCGCCCTTATTCACTTCCAGCCGAGCCACGCTGACCGATTGGCCATACACCGCCTGACGGTTATATGAATCGTTCACTGCGTCGCCATCCAGTTTATTCAGATCGTAGACTTTCATTGTAGGCACCTAGTTCTTAGCCGTATTCACCAGTCTGTCCTGCGCGAGCCACGGCATCATCGCACGAAGGCGTGCACCAACTTCCTCGATCGGATGAGCCTTGCCCTCGTCCTCGAGTCTCTTGAAATTTTCTTTTCCCGAATCGCATTCGCTCATCCATTCGTCGGCAAACTGGCCCGACTGGATCTCGCCGAGGATCTTCTTCATTTCCGCTTTCGTCGCGTCAGTTACGACGCGGCTACCGCGTGTAAGATCGCCGTACTCGGCAGTATTCGAGATCGAATAGCGCATATTCTCGATACCGCCTTCGTACATCAAATCGACAATGAGCTTCATCTCGTGGAGGCATTCGAAGTACGCCATCTCGGGCGAATATCCGGCCTCCGTGAGCGTTTCAAATCCTGCCTGGATCAGCGATGTTAGCCCGCCGCAGAGAACTGCCTGCTCGCCGAAGAGATCCGTTTCCGTTTCTTCTTTGAAGGTCGTCTCGATGATCCCCGCACGTCCGCCGCCGATCGCCGATGCGTAAGCCAGACCAACTTTCCCTGCGTCACCGCTCACATCCTGATGCACCGCCACTAAGCAGGGAACTCCGCGGCCGCGAGCGTATTCGCTCCGGACAAGGTGTCCCGGTCCCTTCGGTGCGACCATAAAAACGTTAACGCCCGTGGGCGGTGCGATCTTTTTGAAGTGGATGCCGAAGCCGTGGGCGAACGCGAGATACTTGCCTTCGGTCAGCGCGGGTTCGATCTCGTTGCGATAGATCGTCGGGGCCTTTTCATCCGGGACGACCATCATTATCACGTCCGCCTTTTCAGCAGCTTCGCTGGTGAACGTGACTTCGAGTCCGGCTTCCTCAGCCTTCTGCCACGACTTGCTGTCTTCGGGAAGCCCGACGATGACGTCATATCCGGAATCCTTCAAATTGTTCGCGTGAGCATGACCCTGCGAACCGTATCCGATCACCGCGATCCGCTTGCTTTTCAGCAGTTCGGCGTCAGCATCCTTCTCGTAAAAAACTTTCATTTTGATTTCTTCTCTCTTCGTTTAGAGTTCAAGCTTTAACTTGTCCTAAGCAGCACGCTGAAGCGTGTACTCTGAACTTTCGATCGCGGACAATCGCGTGATCGCGACGGTACCGCTTCGGGTGATTTCGTTGACCGCGAGCGGTTTCAACATATCGATGAACGTCTCGACCTTCTCCTGCGTACCCGACATTTCGAGGATCATCTTGTCGTGCGAGATGTCGACGACCTTCGCCCGGAAAATGTTCACGAGGCTCATCACTTCCTGCCGCTCGTCACCGCGTGTAACAGACACGTCGATCAACGCCATCTCGCGTTCGATATGCGGAAGCGTCGTGACGGCCTTTACCTCTTTTACACGAGCGAGCCGCGAACACTGCTTTACGATCTGCTCGATCGTCGTGTCGTCTCCGCTGGTGACGACCGTAGCCTTCGACCATCGCGGATCCAGCGTTTTGCCGACCGAGATCGTCTCGATGTTATAGCCGCGTGCCGAAAACAGCCCGACTATCCGCGAGAGTTCGCCGGCTTCGTTAGCAACGATGATGGAAATGGTGTGACGCATTATTTCAGGATCATGTTCCGCGACTCACCGCCGGCCGGTACGATCGGGAATACGTTCTCTTCCTTCGAAACGACTATGTCCATGATCGTAACGCCGTCGTATTCGAGTCCTTCGCGAAGTACGGCTTCGAGTTCCTCGGGCTTCGAGGCTCGCAGACCTTTCGCTCCGTATGCTTCCGCAAGTTTGACGAAATCGGGCGAGACAGATAGATCGACCTCTGAATACGCGCGGTCGTAGAACATCTCCTGCCATTGGCGAACCATGCCGAGATAACCGTTGTTCATGATGATGACCTTGAGTGGGATCTTATATTGGACGGCCGTGATGATCTCCTGATTCGTCATCTGGAATCCGCCGTCGCCGACCACCGCAACGACCATCTCATTCGGGCACGCGAGTTGAGCGCCCATCGCCGCCGGGAGCCCGAAACCCATCGTCCCGAGTCCGCCGCTGGTCAGGAACTGACGACTCCGTTTGCAGGGATAGAACTGAGCCGCCCACATCTGATGTTGGCCGACGTCCGTAACGACGATCGCGTCGCCGTTCGTTACCTTATGGAGGGTCTCGATCAATTGCTGCGGCTTAATCTCGGTTTCAGAGTATTCGCAAGACAGCGGCACCGCGGACTGCCATTCGCGGATCTGTTCCCACCAATCTGCGAGACGGCCGTTGTCGAGAGTTTCTTGCGCGAAGCGGTCTGCCAACGCAGCCAACGCTTCTTTCGCATCGGCAACCACAGGGATCTGCGGTTTGCGAAGTTTACCGATATTCGATGCGTCGATGTCGATGTGAATGACCTCGGCGTTCGGTGCAAAAGTATTAAGTTTACCGGTCACGCGATCGTCAAATCTCACACCGATCGCGACCAGCAGATCGCTTTCCGCTACCGCGAGATTCGCTGCGTACGTCCCGTGCATCCCGAGCATTCCGAGACATTGCGGATGAGCGGTCGGAAATCCGCCCAGTCCCATGAGCGTCGGAGTGACTGGAACGCCGAGCATCTCGACGACCTTGGCTAACTCGTCGTCGGCACCCGCGGAAACGACTCCGCCGCCGACGTAAAACACGGGCTGACGTGACGAAAGGATCTTCTCGACGGCAAGTTCGATCGACTCCATCGAGGGCTTCGGAGCGGTCGCTTCGAACACCAGCGTCGCATTCTGCGCTCCACGATATTCGGTCAACTGCGCGGTTACATCCTTTGGAATGTCGATCACGACCGGGCCGGGCTTGCCTTCCTGCGCGAGATAGAACGCCTCATTCACGACATCTTCAAGGTCGTGAACGTTACGGACGAGATAGCTGTGCTTCACGATCGGTAGGGTAATGCCAAACGTGTCGACCTCTTGAAAAGCATCCGTCCCGATCATCCCGCTCGGCACCTGTCCGGTGATCACGACAAGCGGGATCGAATCCATATACGCGGTGGCAATTCCCGTTACCGCATTCGTCGCTCCCGGTCCTGATGTAACCAACGCTACCCCGACCTTTCCCGTCGCCCGGGCATATCCTTCGGCCGCGTGGACAGCACCCTGTTCGTGCCGGACGAGGTAATGGGTCAACTGCTCGCGATACCGCCAAAGCTCGTCGTAGATGTGAAGTACCGCTCCGCCCGGCAGACCGAAGACCGTGTCGACGCCGTTACCGATAAGTCCCTTGATCAGGACTTCGGCTCCCCGAACAGTTTCTAATTCGGGTACGGGGACCACTGCGGGCACGACCGAGGTGCTTGTTAGAGTTGCTACTTCCATGGATTGCTCGTTTGCTGCGTCAGAAACGCTTATTAACAAACGTTTTGATCTTCTCAAGATTATGACAGGAATTTATACCTGTCAACCAATTTCGGACAAAGAAAAAGCCACTATCCAGCGTATCGGATAGTGGCTTCGACGTTTTGCCGTCTGAACTTGAAGCCCTATCCGCTCGGCGGGATAATGACGATAATGCTAATGCTGACACGAATATCCACGGCCGCGATTTCGACGCCGTTGGAATTAATGGTTAAGTTTTCGTTTCGGTTCAGCATTCAACTCGGCCCCTCTGAGCCAAATGCAAGATTAGTACGGCGTTTCATCCTTTGTCAATAAATCTTTTCGGGTGCCTCAAATGAACGTTACCTTTTGAGGCTTTGAATGTGTAATACAATCAAATCCAATGATCGGACATAAAAGCCTGGCGGGCGACAAATTTCAGGAGTTTGTAGGGATCAAATTCCAGCTCTACAACAGCCTTTTCCTCTCGCTCCCGTTCTACGGCGTCGATCGAACCGGGATCCTGCTCTCGCTCTTCAGCGAGGCCTGCGAAGAGGGGCTTTCGGCGGCGAAGAGTCCGACAGCGATCGTGGAGGATTTCGTCGGGCAGTACGGAGAGATCGATCTTCTTTTTCGATTCGTGCAATACGCGGAACGGCAAGTGGTTCTCTTCGACGCCCTCGAGGACGCTGCTTTTCGCGAACTTCACGACATGGAGGGGAAAGGAACGATCAGCCATTTGCTCGCATCTGTGGAGCAAACCGACAATTTCGCCCGGTTAAAGGAGCGGCTTGCGAAGTTTTCGATAAGGCTGGTGCTTACTGCGCATCCGACGCAGTTCTATCCGGGCACTGTGCTAGGCATCATCAACGACCTCGAACCCGCGATCAACGCCGGGGACATCCCGACCATTAATCTGCTGTTGCAGCAGTTGGGGAGAACACCGTTCTTTAAGAAGTCGAAGCCGACGCCGGTCGACGAAGCTGCGAGTCAGATCTGGTATCTGGAGAACGTCTTTTATGCCGCGGTCGGAGCTATTCAAGACGACCTTCGGCCGCTGGCTAAGGAACTCGACCTCGATCTAAGCGATCTGATACGGATCGGATTCTGGTCGGGAGGCGACCGAGACGGAAACCCGTTCGTAACGAGCGAAACGACGCTGCAAGTCGGCAGGCTTCTGCGAAAGGCAATACTCCGCTGTTATCACCGCGACGTCCGGCGGCTGAAGCGGAGGCTGACATTTGCCGGAGTCGAGAGTGCCATCGCCGATCTCGAATCGCGACTCTATCATGAAGCGTTCGTTACCGAAGCAGCCAGTCTTTCAGCCGCCGATATCGAAGAGCGGCTGATCTCCATCCGCACTCTCATCGCCGAAAACCACAACGGACTCTTCGTCGAGATGGTCGATTCGCTGATCGACAGCGTTCGGACATTCGGCCTACATTTCGCGGCGCTCGATATCCGTCAGGAGGCGGCGATTCACAGTGGGATTCTGTCGGAGTTGATCGACGGATACGCGTCGCTCTCGCCCGAACAGAAGATCGACTCGTTGCTCGGGGCTGACAAGCTCCCCGCTGTGCCTCCAGGTGGCATGGCCGCGGACACGCTCGCTACGGTGAATTCGATCGCAACGATACAGGCTGAAAATGGAGCGAAGGGCTGCGAGCGGTACATCATCAGCCAATGCCGCGGTGCCGTGAATGTGATCGAGGTGCTCGGGCTATTCCTTCTTGCCGGCTGGAAGAAGGAGAAGATAGACATCGATGTCGTGCCGCTATTCGAGACGATTGACGATCTCGAACACGCCGAAGACACGATGCGCCAGCTCTATTCGATGCCCGAATATCGCGAGCATCTCCGCCGCCGCGACGACCGCCAAACGATCATGCTCGGGTTTAGCGACGGAACGAAAGACGGCGGCTATTTGATGGCGAATTGGAGCATTTACAAGGCGAAGGACCGTCTCACCAAACTGGCCGCGGAGTTCGGCGTTAGCGTGATTTTCTTCGACGGCCGCGGCGGTCCGCCGGCGCGGGGCGGTGGACGGACCCATCGTTTTTACGCCTCGATGGGCAGCAACATCGCGAACGATCGGATCGAGGTGACCGTGCAGGGCCAGACGGTGAGTTCCAACTTCGGAACGAAAGACGCCGCCAAATACAATATCGAACAGCTCGTCAACGCCGGACTTCACGATCCGATCCTTTCGCCGCGAGCAGAAACGTTTTCCGCTGAAGAGTTCGAGATCGCCGAACGGCTCGCCCGAATGAGCTTCAACGCTTATGTCGACCTCAAGAGCGATCCCGACTTTATGAAATATCTGTCGGACGTAAGCCCGATGCGATTCTACGCCCAGGCAAACATCGGCAGCCGGCCGGCGAAACGCGGACAAGGTGAACTAACGCTGAACGATCTGCGGGCGATACCGTTTGTCGGTGCGTGGAGTCAGATCAAACAGAATGTCCCGGGATTTTATGGAGTCGGGTCAGCGTTGCAATCTCTTGAACCGGAGATCGACCGGATCGCTCAAATGTATCGCGAGAACGCATTCTTTAAGACACTGATCGACAACTGTGAGATGGCGATGCAGAAGACGCATTTCGGCCTGACCGCCTTCCTCGAACACGATCCCGATTACGGCCGGGTATGGAGGAAGATCCGCGACGAATTCGACCGAACGCTGAAGTATGTATCAAAGATTACGGGAACGGCCGAGCTGATGTCCGACCTGCCGGTGGAGCAAAGATCGGTGCGGACGCGGGAAAGGATCGTCCTTCCGCTCGTGACGATCCAGCAGTTTGCGTTGACAAAGCTGAGGCGAGAGACAGATGCGGAGAAGCGGGAGCTTTACGAAAAACTGGTGATACGCTGCTCGTTCGGCATTATCAACGCCGGACGAAATTCAGCTTAAAGATCCACCACCGCTTAGCTTCGCACTTCGGCACGACGACGCATTTCTTCGGCGAGAGCTTCGTCGCTCATGTCGTTGATCTGCGGCGCGGCCGGCGAACTGAGCTGTTTTTCAGCCTTTTCTTCCTCCTCAGCATCACGCATTCCGTCTTTGAAGGCTTTGCGCGACTGACCTATCGATTTCGCGAGCTGCGGCAAGCGTGATGCTCCGAAAAGCAGGAAAAGCACGGCGACGATCAGAATGATCTCTGTAGTTCCAAGAGGCATAATCTTTTACCAATCCAATTCTATATCAATACGAACGATAATCCAGTCCGGTTTCCGCCGATAATTAACCTGCCGCAGCCTTTTCCTTGTCCCGAAAGTTGTCCATTGCACCGACCAACGCTGCCGTTATGCCCTTTTCAGAGACCGAATGTCCGGCATCGGCGACAAC
>JBEBGW010000289.1:0-5698 GCA_040081025.1 Pyrinomonadaceae bacterium
TCTCGTATCTGCGTGGCGACGACCTCGATCTGAACGTTCCGCTCGATTTCATCAGCCCTGTTCGTGTGAACGCGGGGGTGCGTTGGCAGAACGTCGGTAAGAACTACTTCTTCGATTACAATTCGCGGATCGTGACCAAGCAGGAACGCTTATCTCCGACGTTTCTGACATCTAACGGCGGTCCCGAACCCGGCTACGTCACGCACAATATGTCCGGCGGCTATTACTTCCGCCGCGAACGTTTCAACTTCAGCATCACTACGGGTATCTCGAATCTCTTCGACCGATACTACCGCGAGCAATACACCTTCGCCCCCGCCCGCGGCCGCTCCTTCACGATCGGCACAACCTGGTCGATCAAGTAGACCTAACCGATACAAACAAAGGAAAAGGCCCGGACTACGCCGGGCCTTTTCGATAGTATCAAGACTTCGATCTGCGACCACCGAAAGTCGAACCTACTTCGTAAGGGACAGTGCAAAGTCTCGGCGTTTGATCGAGCCGACGCATGAGCTGTCGAGGCCGGGAACCGAGCCTTGCTGGATGAATTTAACCGTCAACCCGTCGAGGCACTCAAGTCCAGCCAAGCCGCCGAAGCCGTGACCGCCGCTGGGGATGACGAGGTGAAGGGAATTCGGAAGATTCTTTGAAATGCGGTCGCCGTACTCAGGCGGCGTGACCGGATCCCATTGGCCGGAGTAAATGAGCGCGGGTACATTTGATTTCGTAAGCTCGGCATAATTCATTCCTATGGAGCCACGCGGCCATTCGGCGCACGCCTCGCGCTGTTGGCGAAGCCGATATGATCCGAGAAACGTCTCTTCAACATTCAAGCCTTCGTTCGCCTTCACGAACGGCAGATCCTCTGCGCAGGTAACCGAAAGATAAAGACCCGTAGCACCGGTCGCGACTATTTCACGTCGATAAAAGATGGCGGCTTCGGCTAGCGGTTTGAAGTTTCCTTTCGAAGCCTCGTTCAGCACCAGCGGTATGCGACTCGCGGCGCCGGCTTGATAGAGCATATAGCGGATAGCCTCTGCGGCGAGATCGCGAGACAGCTTCACTTTCAGCGGCTTCTTATCGACACTGACATCAACATCGACCGGGCCTTTCTTGAGCGTTGCAAGAACCGCGCGTTCGTTTTTCTTGATGTCGGGAAACGCCTTGATGCACTCCGCATTCGCGAGACACTCATCGAGAACGCCATCTAGAGCTCGCTGAGTGTGCTGCGGAAAGTCTCGCGGCATGAACTGATCGACCGGCGACACTCCGTGCAGCAGCACGCTTCGGACGCTCGCTTCATGCTGCTTTACATACGTCATCACCGCACGCGTCCCGTATGAGCCGCCCGACAGGTTGATCTTCGCGTATCCGAGAGCCTTTCTGACGTCGTTGAGATCGTCCATTGCTATCGACGTGACGTAGAGTTTCAGGTCCGCAGTCTTCTCAAGTTGAGCGCGACACGCCTTGACCGCGGCAGGCGGATTCCAATGGCCGAGATAATTGTGAATGTTCTTGGGATCAAAAAGCTCGCAGTTCAACGGGTTCGAACCGCCGGTTCCGCGCTGATCTACGAAAACGAGATCGCGGCTCGGGCGGAGCTTCGCCAGGTCTTGAGCGATGTACGGAGCGTCCTCGGTCGCGGACGATCCCGGACCGCCGGGAATATAGAAAATCGGATCGGCGGCTTTGTCCGGTCTGGTCGCGGGATATACAACGATTTTGAGACCGATCTTTTGACCGGACTTTCGAACGCGGTCTTCGAACACTTCATACTTTCCGCACAACACAGAGTCCTTAGTATTCGGCTCGGCTCCGGGAACTTCACACGGCTTAAGATCGACACGGTCTGTCGCGGGTTGCGCGAAGATCGATAAACCCGAAAGAAGAAGAACGGCGATGTATCCTCGGACGACATTCATTGCCACAGGATACACGAATCCGGGTTCAGTCTTGCACGAGCATCGTGTTGAACTTTGGATTGAGCTGCTGGATCAACAGCGCCTCGATCGCTGCTCGGTAATCGACGCACCACCGCAGATAGAACTTTTGCGGTTGGAGGACGCCGTGCTGCGGCGGTTGCCCGGCCGACTTGATCGTGAAGTCGACTGGAGTTCGCTGTACCGAGTGTGTGAGCTTCCCGTCGTGGAAGTGAGCCGTCGCCCGCGAGAGGAACATCAGGAATCCGCCCTTGTGAAGGCCCGCAATACTTGAAGTGTCGCCGGTCTTATATTTACCGATCCGCTTTCGAAGATTTTGGGACGCGATCCCAACGTAAAGAACGTTCGCGTTGCCGCCCGTCGGGCCCAATGGTCCGCTGTGATCCGTGAAGGCATAGTAGCCCGGTTCTGCCGGTACCATCGAGGTTGTCAGCGAATCCCAGTCGACCGGCTGACTCCACTGGCAGGATAAATGCGGTGTTGTATCCATTTTTGTACTCCTTGAAAAAACTAGGCCTATATTGGGGACGGTGTGAACAACGTCGTTTTGCAACATTTTATACCAAGCGAAGTGGCAGCGAAAAAGGCCGGCCGCGAAGTTATCGCGATCCGGTCTTTTTCAACATGGAGCTTTGTGATTTTGCGGTCTATTCGTAACGCAGAGCTTCGATCGGATCGAGTTTCGCGGCTTTCCGGGCGGGGAGCACGCCGAAGATCAGGCCGATCAGAACTGAGATCGTGAGCGACGTGATGATCATCCAAAGCTCAACCTTCGCGGGAAGAGCCGGGACGAGCAACAGGATCAGATTGCTTATCCCGATAGACAATGCCAACCCGATCACGCCGCCGAAAAATGTCAGTGCCATTGCCTCGGCTAGGAACTGGAACACGATCGCCCAACGCGTTGCGCCGATCGCCTTGCGGATGCCGATCTCTTTCGTCCGCTCGGTTACGGAAACGAGCATGATGTTCATCACGCCGATGCCGCCGACGAGGAGTCCGAGGCCCGATATAGCGATCGCACCTATGCCGATGCCCGCGAGCATGCCGTCAAACTGCCGCATAAAATCGTCAGCCGTCTTGACGTCAAAATTGTTCGGCTCGCCAGTCTTCACCTCACGGCGAACACGCAGGATGCTGGTGATCTCTTCGACGGCATCGTTTAAGAAGCCGGTTTTTGCCTGCGCTATGTGCAGAACCGCATCGCGTGTGGGCGCGACCTTCCGGGCCGTTCGGAACGGCATGAAGATCTTCTGATCTTCCTCGTTCTCGCCAAAGAATCCGGCTTCACGCTTTTCGAGCACCCCGATGATCTGCCAGGTCGTGCCGTTCATTCGGATCTCTTTGCCGACAGCCGCCGCCGAATCGCCATCGAACAATGCCTCGACCGAGCTCACACCCACGACGAGCACGCTGCGCCGTTCCTGATCGTCCATCTGCGTCAGCCAGCGGCCCTCCTTAAGCTTAAGGTTGGCAATACCCGCATAGTTCGCCGTAACACCGTCCGTCTTTGCCCAACGATAATTTTTATCCTTATAGATCATGTTATCGTCGAAGCCCGTTCCCCACGACCCAATGTTGATCGCAACTGTCGCGATGTCATTCACTGACGGGGCCTGAGCGAGGATCGCATTCGCGTCGTCTAGCGTCAGTGCCTTGCGGTTTCGTTCGTCGCGATTTCCCGGGCCGAAGCCCGTTGAGAGGTGGAATAAGTAGATGTTGTTGGTGCCGTAGTCTTCGAACAGCTTCACGATGTTCTGCCGCATACCGGTCAGGATCGACGCCACGACGACGAACGTAATGATGCCTATCACAATGCCGAGGATCGTAAGGCCCGATCGAAACTTGTTCGATATGACGCTGTCGGCCGCCATCTTCAGAACTTCGACTGGTAAAGATGTTGAGACTCGCATACTAAACCTTTTGCAACGCTACGATCGGATCCAACCGGGCAGCTTTCCACGCAGGGTAGAGTCCTGCGACGATACCGATAACGCTCGACACCATGATCGAGAGGATCGCGTAAAAAGGCGTGATCGTCATCGTCATAGTTAACAGATAACCCACCAGCGCTGTCGCTCCGAAAGATAAGAACAGTCCGAGAATTCCTCCGACAACGCACAATAGGGCGGATTCGATCAGGAACTGAAGCAATATCTGATTTCGGGTAGCGCCCAGGGCTTTGCGGAGTCCGACCTCGAACGTCCGCTCCGTTACCGATACAAGCATGATGTTCATCACGACGATCCCGCCGACAAGCAGGATGATCGCCGTGATCGGTAGTACAACCATTGCGATCGCCCCGGTAACCTGGTCCATGGTCGAGTTAAACTCGTCTACGTTTACAACCGAAAAAGTGCTCTCATCGGTCCCGATCATTTGGCGTTTATTTCGGAGCAGCAGGTGAGCCTCGTCGATCGATGCCTTGAATGTTTCATTTTCGAGCGTCTTGCCGTGTATCTGGATGCCGCCCGTTCGATTGAAGATCTGGCTGAAAACCGTGATGGGGATATACGCGTGCCGATCCTGCGACTGGCCGAAGAACGATCCTCGCTGTTGTTCAACACCGATGATCGTCACCGGTATTCCTTTGATCTTTATTTCTTTCCCGATCGGCGATGTAAACTCGAAGAACTTCTGGGCCACGTCGTATCCGATCACTGCGACGGACGATGACCTCTGTACCTCTTCGGCGGAAAAGGTCCGGCCGGCAATCAGAGTCTTGTCTTCGATGTCGAACATTTCGTACGTAATTCCCTGGATCCGAACCGACGGCATTTCGACTATGCCCACCTGCAGATCCGTGCCCGAATTACTCTGAGCTCCGACGTAAGAGCAAAGCTTGCAATTCTCCTTAACGTAGAGATATTCGTCCCAGGTAACGTCGCGATGGCGGCGGTTCATCGCCTCGTATTCCTCGTCAGACGTATGTCCAACCATGGCCATCCGTGTGATCATGAAATGGTTCGAGCCCAAAACCTTGGAGATCTGTCCGATCACATAGGTCTTAAGCCCCGCGATCGACGCGCTCACCACAATGACCGCGGCCACGCCGATGATGATCCCGATCAACGTCAAGAACGCCCGAAGCTTGTGCTCCAGGATCGATTTCCACGCGATCCAGAACGCATCCGTATAAAATGAATAAAGCTGCCGCATGGTTCAGAGTGCACGCATTAAGCGTGTCTTCCCGCGCAAGATGAACTAACTCAGAGATGAGTCAGAGTTGCTAACGTATTGAAAGCCCAAAAAGTTCATAAAAAATCGCGTGGGATGGCACGCGTCCCGCTTGCCACGCCGCTCGGCGGCGTCCCAGCCCGAACTCCAGGCCTCTTAGTTCGCTGCTGCGAAGTCGCAACCGGGACGGTCGCGATCCGACGAGCGGCGGTTTCCGCCGTTAAATGCCCCGTGATATACTCCCGCTTTACTCAACCCTTAGGAGATAACCGCTTTGGCAGTTTTAGTCGATAAGAATACACGCCTGATCGTTCAGGGAATTACGGGTAAAGAAGGCACGTTTCACACGCTGCAGATGGTTGATTACGGTACGAACGTCGTCGGCGGGGTCACGCCTGGCAAGGGCGGCACGACCCACGAAGGCATCCCCGTATTCAACACCGTCGCCGATGCCGTCAAAGAGACCGGAGCCAACGCGTCCGTTATCTACGTTCCGCCCCCGTTCGCGGCCGACGCGATCATGGAAGCCGCCGACGCCGGAATTCCGGTCGTCGTGTGCATCACCGAAGGCATCCCGGTCG
>JBEBGW010000290.1:0-5656 GCA_040081025.1 Pyrinomonadaceae bacterium
TTGTCTTAAATCCGCCGCCATTGGACGCGTCACGCATCGCAGCCATTAGAAGCAATGGCCGAGGCATACATTTTATCAGGCAGCGATTTTGGTGCCGCGAGTGCGACGCAGACGTTCGGGCGTATGCAGGGCTCGAACGAGACGCTGAATGTGAGCGAGAGGGTTATAAGTGGTACTCAGAGTTAGATCCACGTTTCAGCTGCGAGTGCGGGCGTTTGGATCTAGATTTAAGTATCCTTCGAACCAATTTGCATGGACTTCTCGGCCTCGCAATTCCCTTATCCACCGAGACGACTCCGGTATCTCTTTATGAGAAAGCAACTCTCGTTGAATTGTCGCGAAACTTTAAGGAGCTTCTTGATTCTGCTCCACATGAGGAGATTCTTCAGAGGTTCATCACTGACAATCCGATTCTTCTCAACTCGTTCGACGCAACCCGAATATTTCCAAAAGCTCCGATCTTGACGAAACATAAAACGGACTTTGCAATCCTGACTGCAAGCCGGCAGCTATTGCTGGTGGAATTGGAAAAAACAACAACTCGACTAATCAAAACTGGTGGCGGTACGCACTCGGACTTGCAACACGCCTTCGACCAGACTCGAGACTGGAAGCACTTGATTGAGGAACATCGGGTAGCGGCTCTAGAGTGTATTGGACTTAGGTCGAATGATGTCGCGGGCGTTGTTCTAGCGGTCGTTGCTGGGCGTGATAAGCCTTACGAACCTGAGCACCTCCGTAGACTGAAATCGGGAATGGCTCCACATCTGCGGTTCTATACCTACGACGATCTTGCGGCTAGCCTAGAAGCCTTAATTGAGAAGTTCGCAAGAGTCTAGACCGAACCCACGTCGTTCGGTGCTATGTAACTATACTGACAAAGCCTGATCGTAGATCTCGTCATACGCGTCGGACTCGTCGATAAGGTCAAGTTCTTCATCGGCCAGCGGCTCGCCGGTGGATTTCCAGCAGGCTTCTTCAATATACGCGTCTGAGAAGTCGGGATAGTCGCGGTGGTTGATTCCCGTGACTTGTCTGTTCTCAAGCTCCGACGTTCTTTTTCAGCGCACGAAATGTTTTGACACGTTCGTTGTATTTATGGCAATATTATCGACCCGGGTTAACGTCTGGGTGTTCTTTGATAATACTAGTTCGAAGCTTATAGCCTGGTGATGTTTGTGTAGGCTGTGACTTACCTTTAGATGGAAAGGCAGAAATAGACACTGGCTTTTGGAGTCTCACGACTGTTTCACTCATCGTTTCATTTGGTGGGACTGAGGTGGGACTAAGGTTTGACTGTATAAGTTGTTGAAAGTTCGTGTAAGTCTTAGATCTTGTTCCGAATGGAACATAAGCACGGACGCAGAATGGAACGGAACAAACAACTTACAGTTAAAGTCAGTCCATAGGAAACTGCTCGTAAGTCTATGAACTTGATTCAACTGAATCAAAATCACCCTCGCGAAATGAATCGAATCAAACAAGTTAGCCTTCCTTGCCTAATTGCGCCGATGTAGATTAACGTAACCCTACATTCCTGATTACGAATCTAGTTCAAACTTGAGGATCTTTAAGATGAAACATCTCGCTTTCTATTTGTTGGCGATCTTGATGTTCGCCGCGTCGGGCCTGGCTCAGGACAGGCCGACGGCGTACATCAACGCTCGCATAATTCCGATCGTCGGGGCACCGATCGAGCAAGGTATCTTGTTGGTTCAGAACGGCAAGATAAAGGCCGTGGGCGATGCTCGCGCCGTTCGCCTTTCGTCGGATGTTGTGACCGTCGATATGGCTGGTAAGACGATAATGCCCGGGTTGATCGACACACACAGCCACGCAGGGAGCCCTGCCGGAGCCGACGGCTCGGCGCCGATCCAACCGGACGTGCGAATTCTCGACAGCGTTAACGTCCGAGCGGCGAGCATCCAGCGGGTGCAGTCCGGCGGGATAACCACGGTCAACGTGATGCCCGGCTCCGGCCATCTCGACAGCGGCCAGACGCTCTATCTTAAGCTCCGCGACGGCGCGGTCAAGATCGACGACCTGCTGATCTACGACAAGGACGGAAAGTATGCAGGGGGGATCAAATTCGCGAACGGAACGAACCCGATCCGTGCAGGCGGCGGCGCATTTCCGGGCACACGAGCGAAGTCTGCAGCACTCGTGCGAGACCAGTTCATCAAGGCGGGTGAATATCGTGACAAGGTGAAGGCCGCAGGCAATGATAAGTCGAAGCTGCCGGCTCGCGACCTCGCAATGGAAGCGTTGGTCGAGGTGCTCGACAAAAAGAAGGTCGTACATTTCCATACTCATCGCCACGACGACATCATGACGGCGATCCGACTACAGAAGGAGTTCGGTTTCAGACTCGTTCTTCAGCACGTTTCCGAGGCATGGAAGGTAGCGGACGAGATCGCAAAAGCAAAAGTTCCGGCGTCGATTATCTTTATCGATTCGCCCGGCGGCAAGCTCGAAACAATGGACATCGACTTCCGAAACGGCGTGGCGTTAGAGAAGGCCGGAGCGCTCGTTGGATTTCACACCGACGACAGCATCACCGACTCGCGTTGGTTCCTGCGATCCGGTGGACTCGCCGTGCGGGCTGGTATGAGCCGCGACAAGGCTCTATACGCTCTGACGATGGCGGGTGCGATCATGCTTGATGTGCAAGATCGGGTGGGTTCCCTGGAAACGGGCAAAGACGCTGACTTCATCATTCTGTCGGGCGACCCTCTGAGCGTTTACACTCACGTTCTGCAGACCTGGGTCGAGGGCAAGAAGGTGTTCGACCGGGCAGATCCAAAAGACTACCTGATCGCGGTCGGAGGCAAAGGAGCCGGTGACGGAGAGTCAGCCGCTCATGATCTCGACTGCTTCGACGGAGACATTGGAGGAAATGAATAGTGAATAACGAACAACGAATAACGAAAAATACGAAGCGGTTGGTTCGAATCGGTCTTGCACTATTCACCATTCACTTTTCACTTTTCACTGCTATCGGCCAGATTGCGGTTAAGGGCGAGACGGTCTATACGATGAACGGCCAGCCGATCACGAACGGTGTGGTGCTCGTCAATAACGGCAAGATCACCGCAGTTGGAACCGCGGCTTCAGTCCAGATACCGGCGGGCTATCGAACGCTGACGGCAAAAGTCGTGACGCCCGGACTGATCGATGCTCACACTGTTATCGGCTTGAACGGCTATCTCAATCAACCGCACGATCAGATGGCGCTCGACGGCGGAGCATCGATACAACCCGAGCTTCGTGCGACCGATGCATACAACGCCGAAGAGCGACTTATCCAATGGGTCCGCGAATTCGGCGTGACGACGATCCACACAGGCCATCAGCCATCGGCCCTCATACCCGGGCAGACGATGGTCGCGAAGACGTGGGGCAAAACGGTTGACGATGCGACGATAGTTCCCACGGCGATGGTGTCGGTCGTTCTCGGATCGGCGGGCAACGGCTCGGCAGGACGTTCACCTGGGACTCGAGGAAAGCAGGCTGCGATGCTTCGGGCGGAACTGATCAAGGCTCAGGAAAACGCTGCGAAAAAGGATGCTCCTAAAGATCTGAAATCCGAGATCATGGTTCGCGTTATCAAAGGAGAGATCCGATTGCTGATCACCGCCCACAAAGATCAGGACATAATTACAGCTCTTCGCCTAGCGAAGGAATTCAACCTCAAGATCGTACTTGACGGAGCATCGGAAGCTCCGCTGGTCTTGAACGAGATCAAGGCGTCCGGCTTCCCTGTCATCATTCATCCTACGATGGCTCGGGCCGGCGGCGATACCGAAAGTCTGTCGATGGAAACCGCGGCCAAACTGAAGGCGGCTGGAATTCCGGTAGCTCTGCAGAGCGGATACGAAGGGTATGTGCCGAAGACACGCGTAGTTCTGTTTGAGGCGGCGATGGCAGCGGCCAACGGATTGTCTAAGTCTGACGCACTTGCCTTGATCACTATCGATGCCGCAAAAATACTCGGCCTCGATGGCCGGATCGGCTCAATAGCGGTCGGAAAAGATGCGGATCTCGCGTTGTACGATGGCGATCCATTTGAGTATTCGAGTCACTGCACGGGTACGATCATCAACGGTGTAGTGGCCAGCGAGGTGGTCCGTTAGTTATCGTAGCCACCGCCTTTGACACCGGCGAAATTTAAGATTATTCTTACAAAGTTTTCCGCTTGCTCCACGCAATGCGGGGAACACAAATGGTGCTGAAAACGGTGTGGGAGACGGTTTCGGCACCCTTTTTTGTCTGATCATCGGCGAATGTTTGGTATGAGAATTGCTTTTGCTCCTTGGTGAATACGATTTGCATCGTACTCATACAGGAGGCATTGCGATGAACAAGCAACATACCGACCGATCGCGAATTTACGACTATCCTATTCCCAAGCCGCCTGATGAAATGTTTGAGTCTTTTTTACGTCACGTCGAAGACCGGCTTGTGACGAAGCGGCCACAGCGGCAGCCGAATAGAAGTACCCAAAAGGCCGAGCCTAAACGGCAATAGCAACCGAGATCATTTTTGAAACGAAGGGTGACCACCAAATGGCGGTGCACCCATTTTTTTGTCACCCATACTGACGAATAGTGTCGTCCGAATCCGCGAGTTCGACGGTTTATCCCAGCTATGTTAGTATCCTCATGTTTCAACGATTCCAGCACTCACAGATCCAGATAAATTATGTTTGCAAGTTTCTTGCTCTCGTCACTCTTACTGTTTCAGGCCCCGACAACTCCCGCTCGCCCTGCGGATTCCCCTCAGCCTCGGCCAAGTCCCTCCGCAGCCGCTGAGCAAAAAGAGGAACCGCCCGTCGTGACGAAACATACGGCACGGGTCGGCGGCCGTCAGTTGAACTATTCGGTTTCGACAGGATTCATCCCGATCAAGAATGCGACAAATGGCGAAACTGAGGCTCGCCTCTTCTACATGGCATACACGCTGGACAATCCGCCGGCGAATCGGCCGTTGATGTTTTCCTTCAACGGCGGCCCCGGATCGGCGTCGGTCTGGCTTCATATGGGAGCGCTGGGCCCGAAACGCGTCAAGATGCTCGACGACGGTCTGATGCCACCGGCACCGTACGAAACCGTGGAGAACGAGTCGAGCTGGCTAGATCAAACCGACCTAGTGTTCATCGATCCGGTAGGGACCGGATACTCGCGGGCGACGCGGCCTGACCTTGCAAGCAAGTTCTTCTCGGTCAACGGCGACATCGATTCGATCGGTGAATTTATTCGAATGTATCTCGGGCGAAATGAACGCTGGCAATCGCCGCTCTATTTGGTGGGCGAGAGTTACGGGACAACACGGGCTGCTGGCCTTTCGAACCATCTGTTCGAACGCGGTATCGCGGTTAATGGGATCCTGCTGATATCGACGGTGCTGAATTTTCAGTCGATCCGGTTTGCAGATAACAATGATCTTCCGCTGATCCTGATATTTCCTTCTTACACGGCGACCGCTTGGTATCACAAGCAGCTTCCGGCAGATCTACAGTCGAAGCCGCTTCGAGATGTCTTGAAAGAATCTGAGGCTTTCGCAACCAACGAGTTCGGCCCGGCAATGTTGAGAATCGACCGCCTATCGGCGTCGGAAAAATCTGCCTTGCTCGATAAGTTCAGCCGTTATTCAGGCC
>JBEBGW010000291.1:0-5651 GCA_040081025.1 Pyrinomonadaceae bacterium
AAGCAACGGCCAATTGATTCTTCAGTTTTTGTTTCGTGCGTTTCGTGTCTTTCGTGGAGAAATTCTCTTAAAAATCTATCCACGAAATTCACGAAAGAAGAAAAATAAGAATAAATGGACTCGAAAAAACTTCTCCAAAACTGGATCGACGCATTTCAGGCGCGCGATCTTGACGCCGTAGTCGCGTGCTATGACGATGACGCGGTGAACTTTCAGGTTGCGGCGGGCGAGCCTGCGGTCGGGGTCGAGCAGATACGAAAAGATACCGCCGAGTTTTTTCAAGGGTTCCCGGATGCATGGTCGCGGGTCGAGAATCTGATCGGCGACGGCGATTGGGCGGCGTGGGAATGGGTTGGCGGCGGAACGTTCGCGGGCGAATTTTACGGGAATCAGCCGACCGGAAAGACGTTCGAGATCCGCGGCTGCGGGTTCTTCAATTTCCGCGATGGCAAGATCGTTTACCAACGCGGTTACTGGGACAAACTCTCATGGTTCAAGCAAGTCGGGCTGCCGATCGAATGACCGGAACTTACATCTGCGAAACTCCGGATGACACGTTCGCCCTCGGCGAGCGTATTGGCGCGCAAATAGAACCTGGCGACGTTCTCCTATTGAAAGGCGGGCTCGGAGCAGGGAAGACGCTGCTTACGAAAGGAATCCTGAACGCGCTCGATTTCGACATTGACGAGGTCACGAGTCCGAGTTTCACGCTCGTAAATCTTTATCGCACGCCCACCGTCGACGTATACCACATCGACCTCTGGCGGCTCAACGAGAATTCGGATGTTGCGTCTGCCGTCGGTCTCGAAGAAATTCTCGCTGACGAAAACAACGTCGCGATCATCGAATGGTCCGAAAAACTTCACAGCTTTTCCCACTCCGGGCGTATCATCGAAATATCGATCGCAGGCGACGGCGACGACTCGCGAACGATCGACATTGCAGAAGCCCGCGCGTGAGCAAGGGCGTAATCAGGACGCAGCCGCTCAGGCAGAAACACGACCGTTAGGGAGTGTGTCCGATGTGAACAGGTTGAGACGCCGTGATAAAAACACTACTTCTACTAATAACTCTGATCTCACTTGATTCAACCCTCCAAACCCAAACAAATGCCCCGATGAAAGATCTGAAAGAACCTCGACTCGTGATCAGCAAGAGCAAACGAACACTGACGGTGTTCGATGGTGGCACAAAGATCAAGTCATACAAGGTGGCCCTCGGGTTCGATCCGAATCGCGACAAAGAAACCGAAGGCGACGGGCGCACGCCCGAGGGTGATTTTTACGTGTTCACCAAGAATCCCGAAAGCCGATTTCACCTCTCGCTCGGCGTGAGCTACCCAGGGATGGAAGACGCAGAAAGAGGACTGAAGAAAGGCCTCATCACCCAAGCAGATCATGACGAGATCATCGCCGCGATCGCCGAACAGCGAATGCCGCTGCAGAAAACGAAGCTCGGCGGCGAGATCTACATCCACGGCGGTGGCAGCGCTTCCGACTGGACCGACGGCTGCGTCGCGCTCGATAACGATCAAATGACCGAACTCTTCGACGTGATCCTGGTTGGTGCAAAAGTTACAATAATTCCGTAACATAGATTTAACACTGGCCCTCGGCGCGGTCTCCTATAATAAGAGCGTCACCTATGGTCCAAACTGCCGCGATGCCCGCTAAGCGAAAGCCGCGAAAACCCGCAACACCAAAGCCGATAGCCTCCGAACCGATACCGCGTTTGTTCAACCGCGAGGTTTCGTGGCTCGAGTTTGACCGGCGCGTGCTTGAGGAGGCGATGGATGAAAATCTGCCGGTGCTCGAGCGGCTGAAGTTTCTGTCGATCTTCTCGTCGAACCTCGATGAGTTCTTTATGATCCGCGTGTCGGGCATCAAGGAACAGGTCGAGGAAGGCGTTGGCGAACTCTCGCCCGATGGGCTTTCTCCATCCGAGCAGCTCAAGCAGATTCGCACCCGTCTCCGTCCGATGCTGCGAAAGCAGGCGGATTATCTCGCTGACATTGTCTTTCCGGAACTCGAAAAAAAAGGGATTACGATCGAGGCTTATAAGTTCCTGAACGCGAAGGAAAAGAAGAAGCTCGACAAATACTTTCGCGACAATATCTTCCCGATCCTGACGCCGCAGTCCGTCGATTCGAGCCATCCCTTCCCGTATATATCGAACCTCAGCCTCAATCTCGGACTCTTCATCGAACCGAATCGCACCGTCACGCAAAAGAATCTCAAGCACCTTTTCCGGCAAAAACGCTTCGCACGCATCAAGCTGCCGCCGACGGTTCCGCGACTGATCCCGATCGTGGACGGCAAGCGGTTCGCGTTGCTTGAAGAAGTGATCGCTGCGAACGCGCATCATCTATTTCCGAACATGAAAGTCAGCGAGGGCTTTCTATTCCGCGTTACGCGCGATGCCGATATCGAGATCCGCGAGGACGAGGCGGGCGATCTGATGCGAACGCTTGAGACGGAATTGCAGCGGCGGAGATTTCGGTTTCCTGTGCGTCTCGAGGTCGACGCGGCGATGCCCGACAAGATGCTCAAGCTGCTAGGGACCGGCATAGGCTTGACCGACGAAGATATATATCAGATAGACGGGTTCGTCGACATCTCAGACCTGATGCAGCTTTACTCGCTTGATCAGGCCGCGCTAAAGGATAAGCCGATCCCGCTGGTGCATCCCGCAGCCCTGCTTGAGAAGAAGAATATTTTCGAGACGTTAAAGAAGCAGGACATCCTGCTGCATCATCCGTACACCGCTTTTTCGGCGGTCACGGATTTCATCGCACAGGCCGCCGAAGATCCTCGGGTCCAGGCGATCAAGATCTGCCTATATCGCACGGGAAAAGACTCGCCGATCGTGCGTTCGCTCATCCGCGCGAGTCAGATGGGCAAACAGGTAACCGCACTCGTCGAGCTTAAAGCGCGATTCGATGAAGAGAACAATATCGAGTGGGCTCGGCGACTTGAGAATGAGGGCGTCCACGTCGTCTACGGCATCAGCTCGCTGAAGACGCACTCCAAAGTTCTGCTCGTCATCCGCCGCGAGGGTGACAGACTTGCTCGATATGTTCACATCGCGACTGGCAACTACAACCCGACGACCGCCCGCCAATACACGGACATTGGTCTACTCACCTCGGACGAAGCGATCGGCGATGACGCAACGAGTCTTTTCAATTTCCTTACCGGATATTCGCAGCAGACCGAGTACGAGCGGCTGATCGTCGCTCCGGTGAATTTGCGTGAGCGCCTTATCGAGCTTATTCGAAGAGAGTCTGAGATCGCCGCGGCAGGGAAACCGGCTAAGGTCATCGTCAAGACCAACAGCCTAACCGACACCGATCTAATCGAAGAACTTTACGCTGCTTCGGCGTCAGGCGTCGAGATCGAACTCATCATCCGCGGCGTCTGCGCACTTCGTCCCGGAGTTGCGGAGCTTTCGGATAACATCCGCGTTCGCTCGGTCGTCGGGCGTTTCCTCGAACATAGCCGAATTTTTTATTTCATGAACGGGGACGACGGCGAAGAGATATATATCGGCAGTGCGGATTGGATGCAGCGAAATCTCGATCGGCGAGTCGAGGTCGTCGCTCCGATATTGGATCCAGAGATCCGCGATTATATGCGCGATGAAATTTTGGGCTCGTATCTCAGGGACACGGTAAATGCTCGAATGCTGAAGTCGGATGGAACTTATCAAAAGGTCGCGAACGGATCCACTCCGTTCGACGCTCAGCTTTACTTTGTCGGCACCGACATCATCGCCTAAGCCGAAGTCTTACGTTCGAACTTAGCCTCTGCAACTCCGTCGACCGTCTTGCCATACTTGATCGTCAGCCGCGGATATCCACGCGGTTCTCGTTCGATCTCCTTTAAGCCAAGCAGCTCTTCGACCTTCTCTATATCTTCGATCGTGCCCTCAAGCTCCATATACTGGCCAAAGGGAAGTTCATCGAGAACGACCTCGACATCGCCAAGATCCCAATACTTCCGCCGCTTTTCGTAAACCGCCGTCAGCCGGTATCCGAGTCGCTCGATGATGTTTTCCATCGCATCGACATCCGCGACCGGCGTTTCGAACTCGATCCGCTGCTTAGAGCCGTCCGCGGTCTTAACTTTTTCTTTATAAGTAAGCATCGTGAAGTCGCCGATCTTACGTAGCCGAAGCGTAGCGCCGCGCTCATCCATCTCGCCGCCGCGGTGCTGGTAATTAACCTCGAAGACCTCATTCCGAAAATCAGCCTTCAGCTCGCTCAAGCGATCCGTTATCTCGTCGAGTCGTTTTGGACTGAGCCGGTATTTTTTCTCGGTTTCGATCTTCATTTGTCGGGCGGTCAAAACCTGAGTTTAGGGAAATAAGACCCCCCCTGCAAACTGGCGAGTTGCTTGACGAAGTTTGCGGATTAACGGATACTTGAAAAAAAGGTCAGGATTACGCTTGGCCAAAAGCTCAGAGGGAATCAAGAGGAATTAATATATGCCATATCCGGAAATCATGATCCACGGGATGCGGGCCGAGCTCGCAAATCTCGGAATTGAAGAAGCGAAAACGCCTGAGGCGGTGAAAGATGCCGTCGAGAACACCGACGGAACCTTGATGGTCGTCGTAAATTCGGTCTGCGGATGCGCCGCAGGCGGAGTCCGCCCGGGCATCGCAATGGCCTTGCAGCACGCCGAAGCCAAGCCTGACAAGACGATCACTGTTTTCGCTGGAGCTGACATCGATGCCACCGAGGTCGCTCGCGACTATTTCACTGGCTATCAGCCATCGTCGCCGTCGATCGGGTTCATCAAGAACGGCCAGCTCGTCCAGATGTTCGAGCGACGCGACCTTGAAGGCCGTCCGCCACAGATGATCGCCGAAGCACTTTTGGGCGCGTTTCAGGCTCATTGCGAAAAGTCGGAAGCCGCGAACAATTAGTTTAAAATAATGCCGGATTTCTGGAGATTTAGAGCCGATGTCCCTCTAAATGTTTCTTCGGGTTTGTTTTCTACTTTCGTGAATTTCGTGGATAGATTCTTAAGAATTCTTCCACGAAATTCACGAAAAGAACAAGGTCAGAGGAGGCCGCCCTTTTCAGACGGCCTCTTTCTAATTAATATTCATACCGGAAAAACCGGGGTCATCGTTTTCGAGAAGCTTTATAGTTACCCCCGATCTCGGCGAAACCCATCGCGAGAGTCTCCGAACTCATGTCGGTTGCCTTTTTCACCTCATCGTCAGAAAACGCTCCGCAGTTCAGGCCGTTGCGAAAGAAATTGACGATACCTTGAGCCGACGCCGCGTCGTCGAACGTATTTCCGGTCAGACTCGCTTGAGTCGCCTTTCCGAGAAACGTTTTTAATCGAGCCCCTTGAGCATCCATTTCCGTGAGGAAAAACGCATAAACCGCCGAATATCTGGCTACCAACTGGTTCGGGTGGAGGTCCCAGCTTTGATAGAATCCGTCCGCCATTGAAGCCGACACGTTCTGAAAATGCCTGAGCCATCCGGCGTGAACCGACTGCCGATTCTCCGCTCGTTGAGCCTCTGTGAGCGTCCCGTCACGATGAACCGGTACCGGCATCAGAGTCGTCACCGAATCGACGACCCGAACGCCCGACAGGGCACAAGCCGCCTGGATCACCGACCGTGCAAACCCG
>JBEBGW010000031.1:0-20329 GCA_040081025.1 Pyrinomonadaceae bacterium
GACAAGCAACTCGAAAAGTACCTTTCATTTCTCTCTCCTGAAAAGGGGCAAGATATAGCCCGGATTTCTACCGAGAGAATCGCGAATGGGATGGAAAAGCGGACAATTGGATACTTAAAAAAAACGGCCGGCAAACGGGCCACCCCTTCAGGAGCTCGACTGAGACGCATGTAAAAAGATCGCGTCCGCCTGTTAGCGAGGATCGGCGGACGCGAAGAATGGCATTTTCAAAATGCCCAGTTAGGGAGCGGTTAGTCAACGATCTGCAAGATCGAGCTTAGGACGTTGCCAAGGACATTCAATCCCGTATTCGTCCGATAACCATACTGATACCTACTATTAATTCCGTCCTGATATCCACGCTGGAAACCTTGCTGGAAATAATACTGATACTGGTCTCGCGCTACGCCAGACTGATAGCCATACGAACCCGAACGATAAACGTTGTCGTTGTAGTAATAGTCTTCGTTACGGTCGTACCGTCTGTCGCGGGTTCCCGCGTTGTAGCCCTGTCGATAACCCTGGTTCACGGCATTCTGCAGCATCTGATACTGACGCTGTTCTACGTTGTAATAGGTGCCGCCGCGATTGATGCGATACCAACCCGCGCGTCTGCCCGTGTTCACGTTCCCGTAATTGTTTCCGTAACGCGATGCCCGCTGATATTCGGCGTACTCCTGCTGCGCGATGCGCTGTGCTTGCTGCCAGTCTCTGTAATCACGAGGCGAGCGCGTACGCTGGTAATCGCGCTGTTCTTCCTGCGCTCGTCTCTGGGCCTGCTGCCATTCGCGATATTCTTCACTCTGATTCTGGGCGGCAGCACTTTGGACTCCCGCCAACATTGCCAAACTGAATCCACCGATCGCCACGGTTCTTCCAAATTTACTTAACTTCATGATTCCTCCTTGTAACCGCTTCGCGTCTTCTTTGGATTAGGAGAGCCGCGAAGCCTTGAATTTCTTGAGATGATCGAAATTCGTTCGAATTGTCATCCTACCCGGTGACTCGCAATGACCGTGCCGTTCCGCTATTTATTGTGTATAGGGGGTTTAGACGACCTTGGAAAGGACAGAATCGGGCTCATATTACCCGAAAACGTGAGAGGAACAAGTAATTTCGGGAGTATTAATATGCAACGAGGTGGATGGATGTACGACAGGAATGTACCGAAGTTGTATGCATGTCGGTAAAGTAAAGCGTTTGCTGAACTTAGCGCTATGCGGCGGCGCCGTTGGCGATCAGGGTTGGATATTTTCCGGACCAGCAAGCATTGCACGTAGAACCGCCATCGATCCCTATCGCCTCGAGCATTCCCGCGAGCGAAAGGTAGCCAAGCGAATCGGCTCCGATGTATTCGCAGACTTCGTCGTTGGTCATGCGGCTGGCGATCAGGTCTTGGCGGTGCGGCGTGTCGACGCCGTAGTAGCAGGAATGAGTGGTAGGCGGGCACGAGATGCGGACATGAACTTCCTTTGCACCCGCCTCGCGAACCATCTCGACGATCTTCTTCGACGTCGTCCCGCGTACGATCGAGTCGTCAACGAGGATCACTCGCTGACCGTCGATAAGATCTTTTACAGGATTAAGTTTCAACCGAACACCAAATGAGCGGATCGATTGCGATGGTTCGATGAACGTACGGCCGACGTAGTGATTGCGAATAATTCCCTGACGAAAATTAATGCCCGACTCTTTCGCGTATCCGATCGCAGCGGCAACGCCAGAATCAGGTACCGGCACAACAATGTCAGCATCGACCGGATGTTCGACCGCGAGTTGCTTGCCCATCTTGTGACGCGATTCGTTTACCGAACGGCCAAAGATGATCGAGTCAGGCCGCGAGAAATAAACGTGTTCGAACGTGCATACCGACTTAGGCTTTGCCTCGAAGGGCCGACGCGTCTCGACCCCGTTCGCGTCGATGATGAGCATCTCGCCTGGTTCGACTTCGCGCACATACTCCGCATCGATCAGGTCGAACGCACACGTTTCCGACGCGACGCACCACGCGTCTCCGACCTTGCCGAGATTTAGAGGACGAAAACCCCGCGGATCGCGAACCACGATCAATTTTTCTGGAGTGAGAAAGAGCAGCGAAAACGCGCCTTCGGTTTCTTTTAGAACTTTCTCGATCGCATCGACAATATCCTTCGCCGGCGTACGCGCGATGCTGTGAAGAATTGTTTCAGTATCGGAAGTCGAAGAAAAGATCGCTCCTTCTTTCTCCAAAACGGCCCGCCTCGCCGAGGCGAAGGGCAGGTTGCCGTTATGGCAGATCGCGATGTCACCGTGCTGACACGTCACAGCAAACGGCTGCACTTCCTTGATCGTGTTTCGGCCGCTTGTCGAATATCGCGTGTGGCCGATCGCACTCGAACCGACGAGCTTCGTCAGTACATCCTCGTTCAACACGTCAGCGACCAGTCCCTGAGCCCGAAACTGGTGCAGGTCTGCTCCATCGCTGGTGACGATCCCACAGGCCTCCTGCCCGCGATGCTGCTGGGCGAAAAGCCCGAGTTGGGTCAGCGTCGACGCCTCAGCGTGTCCGAAGATGCCGAAAACTCCGCATTCTTCGTGAAACTTGTCCAGGATCAGATCCATTGCTTCTATTCTATCCGCTTCCGATGCTTCGGGCACGGAGCAAATTGTCGATTCTACCCGAGCAACACAATTAGCTTAAGCCGCGACGCGAAAGTTTGCGTTCTATTTGTCGATGTCTGTGGGGTGATTCACGTTCGTCCACACCACAGGAGGTGTCGTAATGAATTCCGCTGCCTTGGCGATGCTGGCATCCAAACCATCGATCACGGCCATCATCGCGGGAGGTTTCCCGTCGCGCTGCGTCAACTCCCGCACTACCGGACGGGCCTTGGCGACGTTATAGAACGCGCATAACGGCTGAAGCCGTCCATCATCCTGTTCGGGTACGACAACGCCATAGTGCTCCGAAATTTTGTCTTTCAGCATCGAAACGTAAAGCCACGTCACATCTGGAAGGTCGCAGGCAAACAGAAAGATCCAGTCGGTCGAAGCATGCGTAAGAGCAGTGTACAGGCCGCCAACCGGACCTCTGTCTTGGATCACATCGTAAACAAATAGGGCGTTCAGCCGAACGGCCTCGCTTGCGAAACTTTCCGGATCGCCTGCGACAAAAAAGACCCGTTCGGCTCCGAACGCGTCACACATTGTCGTATGAGCCCGCCCGGGAAGTGTCTGACCTTCGATCTTAGCGAGAGTCTTGTCCGAGCCGAACCTGCTCGACTTTCCTCCGACCAAGATGTAAGCCTCGATACTCATTCTTGGGTTGGTGCGACCGAAACGATCACGCATTTCGAGGTCGGCGTGAAACTTCGTTTTGCAAAACTCCCTAGCGGCACGAGCGGGTTCGCCTCAGGGAAATATGTCGCGCAGCAATCGACCGCGATCGGATATCGAACGATCGTGAAGTTGGTGATCTGCCGCTCACCGTCTTCCCAGTGACTCGAAATGTCTACCAACTGGCCGGCTTCGAGTTTCAGATCGGCAATATTCTTTTCGTTCATCAATATCACCCGCCGTGAACCATGGATTCCTCGATACCGGTCGTTGAATTCGTACACCGTCGTGTTGAACTGATCGTGCGAACGGATCGTCGTCATCAGCAGTCGTCCCGGCGGAAGGTCGATCTTTTCGAGTTGGCTCGCTCTGAACAATGCTTTTCCTGACGGAGTCTTGAACTCGCCATGGTTTGGCGGATTCGGCATATAGAATCCGGTCTTGGTGCGGATGCGTTCGTTGTAATCTTCGCAACCCGGAACGACCCGTGAGATCGCGTCGCGGATAGCGTCGTAGTTCGCGGCCATCGACTCCCAATCAACCGTGGTCTGTCCACCGAGAGTCGCTTTAGCAAGCTGACAAACGATCCACGGCTCGCTTCGTAAATGCTCGGACGCGGGATCGAAGATACCCTTCGACATCTGCACATTCAGCATCGTGCTCTCCGTTGAAACGAACTGCTCGCCGTCCGCTTGAATGTCTTTTTCGGATCTGCCGAGACACGGTAATATGAGTGACACTTTTCCCGGAGTCAGGGCCGTTCGATTGAGTTTAGTGATGACCTGAACAGTGAGATCACAATTCCGCAGCGCCTCCTCAACGGTCGAAGTGTCCGGCGAAGCGGCGGCGAAGTTTCCGCCCATTGCGAAGAAAACTTTCGCCCGCCCGTCGCGCATAGCCGTGATCGACTCGACTGTATTGAAGCCGTCTCGCTCCGGCGTGATGAAGTCGAACTCGCGTTCGAGGTTCTCGCGAAATACCGGCAGCATCTTTTCCCAGATCCCCATCGTCCGGTCGCCCTGCACGTTTGAATGCCCGCGGACCGGACACAGACCCGCGCCGGAGCGTCCGATCGAACCGCGAAGCAAATGCAGATTAACGATGTCCTGTATCGTCGCGACCGCTTCTGTGTGCTGCGTCACGCCCATCGCCCAACAGGTGATGAAACCGCCAGCCTCGATTATCATCTCCGCCGCTTCTTCGATCTGCTCTCTTTCGAGTCCCGAGGACGCGAGAATATTGTCCCACGCCGTTTCATCGAGCAACGATATGAGATCGTCGTAACCTTCGGTGTTCGCCGCGATGAAATCTTTATCGAAAACACTTCCCGGACTTCGTGATTCGCAATCCAGCATGATCTTCATCACGCCCTTCAACACAGCCATGTCGCCGCCGATGCGAACCGGCAAATGCAGATCCGCCAGTTTCACGCCCTTACCTACGACAAGCGAGAACGGATTACCGTGCTGGGGATTTGGGTCTTTGAAGTTCATCAGGCCTGCCTCAGGCAGCGGATTGATGGCGATCATCTTCGCACCCGCAGCTTTCGCCGCCGCGAGCGACGTGAGCATCCGCGGAGCGTTGGTGCCCGGATTCTGTCCGATGACTATCACGAGATCCGTCTTCTCAAAATCTTCGAGACGGATCGTCGCTTTGCCCAATCCGATCGACTCCGAGAGCGCGACACTCGTCGATTCGTGACACATGTTGGAGCAATCCGGCAGGTTGTTGGTACCAAACTGGCGGACGAAAAGTTGGTAGAGAAACGCGGCTTCGTTCGACGTCCGGCCTGACGTGTAGAAGATCGCTTCGTCAGGCGAGCGGAGCGAGTTAAGGTTTGTTGCGATCAGCTTGAACGCGGATTCCCACGTGATGGGTTCGTAATGCGTGCCGCCCTCTTTCAACACGAGCGGCTCGGTCAGCCTTCCCTGATCGTTCAACCAATGGTCCGATTGGCACGACAATTCTTCGACCGAGTGGCTCGCAAAAAACTCGGCGCCGATCCGATTCGTCGTGCCCTCGTCCGCCATCGCCTTCGCGCCGTTCTCGCAAAACTCGGCGAACGTCCGGTGACTCTCCGGATCGGGCCACGCACACGACTGACAATCGATGCCGCCGGCCTGGTTGATCTTCAACATCGCCCGCGTCCCGCGAACGACACCCATCTTTTCGACAACCACCTTAGCCGCCGCCGTCACGGCCTCAAGCCCCGCCGCGGTTTCCTCGGGTTCTGAAACTCTAAGTTGTTCTTGGCTCTTTTTCACAGAAACTGGAGACTCAGAACTGATAACTGGAAACTGTAGAAAAAATCACCAGTTGCCAGTTATGAGCTGCGAGTTGCGAGTGAGACCTGCGTATTGACACGCTCCTCACTGCAATAGATATTGAACCGGCCGTCGCGGACAAATCCGATCAGCGTCATTCCGAACTCCTTCGCCAGTTCGACCGCCAAACTCGACGGAGCACCGACCGCGGCGAGTATCGGTATTCCTGCCATCAAAGCCTTTTGGACCAACTCGAAACTCGCACGTCCGCTGACGAGAAGGATCTTGTCAGACAAGGGTGCGTCACCCGTGAGAAATTTTGCTCCGATCACCTTATCGAGAGCATTGTGCCGGCCAACATCTTCGCAAACGATGTCGAGCATTCCGTCGCTGTTGAACAATGCCGAGGCGTGAAGGCCGCCTGTCTTGTCGAATGTGGATTGGGCGGCACGAAGTGTTTCGGGCAGGCGGTGGATGATGTCGGCGTCGACTGTAAGATCGCCTTCCAGCTTTTTCGCACCGGTTTGAAGTGCTTCGATCGAAGATTTGCCGCAGACGCCGCAACTCGACGTGGTGTAAAAATGCCGCTCCAGCCGTTTGAAGTCGATGTCAACTCCCTCGGCGAGATCAACGCGGATCGTGTTCGAATTCAACGCCGCAGCCCGGTCGATCGTTCCATTTACCTTGCCGATCTTCAGTCCGCAATGACGAACCTGCTTCACCTGTTCAGGCGACTTGAGAATTCCTTCAGTGAACAGAAATCCGATCGCAAGTTCTCCGTCCTCGCCCGGCGTCCGCATCGTGATCGACACGGCCTTGTGCGTCCCATCCGGAAATCCGAGACGAATTTCGAGCGGTTCTTCGACGGCAAGAACATCGTCAATAAGCTCGACGCCATTCGAAGAAATGCGTCTAACTGCTATCTCTGACGTAGCGGGTGCGGGTTTCACAGAACCATTCTACTATGAGGAGATATTCGCGTATTTCGCGGGCCGATTCTCAATCCGCCGGCAGAATACGCCCGCGGCATTCGCCAAAGCCGATCCTACGATATCCTTCGCGTTCGCAGTAGCCTTTCATTATCACTTCGTCGCCGTCTTCGAGGAATCGGCGCGTCTCGCCGGAGGGCAGGTCGATCGGCTCGGTGCCGCGCCAGGTCATCTCGAGCAGGCAGCCGCGTTCGCTTTTGTCGGGGCCGCTGACGGTTCCGGACGCGATCAGGTCGCCGGTCTGCAGGTTGCAGCCGTTCGACGCATGGTGCGTCAGCATCTGGCCGACGGTCCAGTAGAGATCCTTCGTGTTCGAACGCGATACGAGATACGGCTCGATGTTTTCGTTCCGCATCTTTTCGGTCTGGATGTAGACCTCAAGATTGATGTCGAGTCCGCCGAACTTCTTGTTGTTCTCGTCGCTCAAATAGTCTAGCGGCTGCGGATCGTCCGGGTCACGCTCGAACGCGGGCACGCGAAACGGTGCGAGGGCCTCCATCGTCACGACGAACGGCGAGATCGTCGTCGCGAAGTTCTTCGCCAGGAACGGCCCGAGCGGCTGGTATTCCCACGCCTGTATGTCGCGGGCGGACCAGTCGTTCACGAGACACATTCCGAAGATATGCTCCTCGGCCTCGGAAATCGGGATGGACTTGCCCATCTCATTCCCACGCCCAACGAAAAATCCAAGCTCCATTTCGTAATCGAGATTCTTCGCCGGAATAAATACCGGAGGCTTCTCCGCGTCGCTCCGGTTCTGCCCATGCGGCCGCTTGATGTCCGTCCCCGAGACCACAATGCTCGACGCCCGCCCATGATACCCGATCGGCACGTACTTGTAATTCGGCAACAGCGGTGCATCCGGCCGAAACATCGACCCGACATTTGTCGCGTGGAAGATGGAGCAGTAGAAGTCGGTGTAGTCACGGATTTCGGATGGAACAACAAAAAATGCGTTAGAAAACGGAGTTAGAAAGTTCGAAACTCTCTTTCGTGTCGCCACATCACATCCTTCACTAAAGATCTCGACCATCCGCTGTCGAAAGTCCTTCAAGTCCGATTGCGTATCCTCCATCAGCTCACCGCTCAGTAAATCGTGATCGAAAGTGGACATCGCGACTTGGAAACCTTTTGTTTTTCCTTCAAAGAGCTTTCCGTCTTCATATGCCGATCCAATGTCGAAAACCTGGTTTCCTATCGCGACACCAATTCGCGATACCGACGGCGGTGTTCGGGAGATAAATACACAAAACGGCAAATTCTGTATCGGAAAATCCGTATTCAGGTCGTTGGCTGATTCGACCCAGCTTTTCAGGTTCGGATCGTGGGTTTCGTTGATTTGATGCATTCAGGTTCTATTCTTTTGCGGCTTGCCGCTATGATGAGCGGAAGGGCTTGCCCTTCCGTGCTTGCTGATCAAGTTCCCTGGGGCTATGCCCCGAAGCGTTGAGGCGGAGCCTCTGACTCTATACTGGCGCCTAGCGGTGAGGCGAGCCTCACCGCTCATCATTGCGGCCAGCCGCCTTCAGAGAAGCCCCATCGCTTCGAGGTCCGCGATCGGTTCGTCGAAGGAGCAGGAGCCGAAGGAGTGCATGCCTTTTTGGCGGAGCCAGCCGAGTTGGGCGGTGGTCAGGGAGTGACCGTCGCGCCAGTCCACGCCTAGTTCCGTAAAGTGAAACGCTTCCTCAAACTCCTCCTCCATCAGTTCCTCAAGATACGAAACGCGATAGCTCTCGCGAGCGAACCCGGCCATCATCAGCAGGTTCAGAAAACCGTGCATCGTCCCCTGCGGGGCGTTCGGAGCGTAGGTCAGCGGCTTGAAACAGCGGATGGGGTGATGCAGGCCAGCGGTCGCCTTGAACGGGACATTCGCGGCCATGCAGGTTCGCACGAATCGAATGATCTGCTTCGATGTCGGGAACACGTCCGGTGTGACACCTCCCGTGCGGAGCTTCGCCCGCTGGCCTTTGATCGAAAGAGTCGTCACGAGATCGGCCAGAGCCTCGCCGGTCGCGACCTCGAAATAGGCGGTGATCCCGTCGGGTAAAAGTGAAACTGTGTTCTCGATCTTCGAAACTGTATTCGCCTTGACCTCAAGCACGTCCGCGACCGCACCGGCCGCATTTGCGCGATTAAAATCTCGCACAGCCTTGATCGTTTCGTTGATGTCTTCGCCGGCCGTAACGGTTAACAGCCAGCGGTTTTTGCCGTCACGCGGGAGCAAATCGCCCGACGCCTCGACAAACTCTTCGAGCCGAGCGGCCTGCACCACAAATCGCCCTAGCATCCAGTTGAATGTGCTCGCCCGATAGGTGGCGTAGTTGATCACGGCCTCCTCCATCGAAAGCTGCGATGGCGGGAAAAGTCCGGCGTAATCAATGATCCCGGCGAGCAGCACGCGCACGGATTCCAGCGTGTGCGACGCCGCGTGAGTAGCATTCATTTCGTGTTCAGTGGGCACGGCTATACGTATGGATTCTAAGGTCTTAGACATCCTTTTACAAAACCAGCGGCTGTCTGCCATAAAAACCTCCTCACCCAGCGCACCGACTTGCCCGCCGATCTCAATTCGGTTATCTTTGCTTCGATTTCATGCGAGTTTTGGGAATAGATCCGGGTAGCGAAACGCTCGGCTGGGCAGTGGTTGAGGGTTCGGGGTTGAAATACTCGGCGGTCGATTTCGGCACGGTCAGATCGAGTCCGAAGCTCGCATTCGCGACGCGTTTGGCCAAGATCTACGCGGGCGTTAGCGAGATCATCGACCGACATTCGCCCGATGCACTCTCGATCGAGGATGCCTTCTACGCCGCGAATGTAAAGGTCGCAATGAAGCTCGGGCAGGTCCGCGGGGTCGTGCTCCTGCTTGGCGAGCAACGCGGACTCGAGATCGCCGAATACGCACCCCGGCTGATCAAACAGACGGTCGTCGGTTACGGAGCGGCGGAGAAACATCAGGTCGGCGAAATGGTGCGGATCTTGCTACGGTTGAAAGAAGTTCCCAAACCGCACGACGTCGCCGATGCTCTCGCGATCGCGATCTGCCATTTCCACCACGCCGGCGTGAAAGACCGCATCGCGAAAGCGATCAGTAAATAAATTGCCTTAACTATGAAGCTCGTTCTCACAGCGATATTCGTTTGCCTCACGGCGTGCATTGTCGACGCCCAAACCCGAAAACCCTCACCTCGACCGACAACGATAGTCAAATCACGCGAGATCGGGCAAATGGCGTACGTTATGGACGAAACACTGTCGGTCCTGCGGCCGAAACCGAGCCTGTTCGCGGTACCGATGCAGCGGATGCGTCGAGGACGAGTCGTGAAGATCCTCGGCGTTGCCGAAGCTGACGGAGTGAAATTCTACCGCGTAGCGGCGATCCCGACCGGTTCGGGCTGGGTTCAGGCCGACGCGGTGTTCGGCAAGTTTCGCGAAGGCGACGACGCTCGGCTGGCAAGACTTGTGCAATCGATGAGCGGCTTCGATCAGATCGAAACAGCGACGGAGTTTTTCACGCTATTCCCGGCGTCGCAGTTTCGAGCACCGCTCCTGCTGCTCTACGGTGACCTGCTCGAAGACACCGCCGCCAAACTCTCACGCGACGCAACCCGACAACTCATCCGTGCCGAGATGGCCGCGTCCGCCGCGCCGTTGCACAGCTATTATCTAAACTACGTCAGCCTTGATCGCTACCGTCGGATCGGGATCACATTTCTGTTCAATCCAACGACAAAGCAGTTTCACTACGACGGAGCAAGTTGGAAGGAACTCGTGCAGAAAAACGCGGGCACGAACGAAGCCGCCGAGGCTCAGAAACGTCTTGATTCATTGAAGGAAAAGATGGCGAGGACCGCTCAGTAGTTGAGCGAAATCGCGATCTCGCTGGCGACGCGGGCGTTGTTTTCGAGTAGGGCGATGTTGGCTTTGAGTGTGGAGCCTTCGCTGCGTTCGGCGAGCTGTGAGAGCAGAAACGGCGTGATCTCTTTGCCCTTTATGCCTTGGTCTTTTGCGGCCTTCAACGCCTCTAGCAGAATAGGTTCGAGCACTTCGCGTTTGATCTCGGAGGTTTCGGGAACGGGCACGGTCACGAGGATCGTGTTCGTCATTTCAAGGTCGTTCCGCATCTCGGCGATCTTCGAAACTTCCTTGCCCGTGCTGACCTTGGCATCTACTTCGAGTCCGCTCGAACGCGTGTAGAACGCCGGGAAATCCTCTGTTTCCCATCCCAACACCGTGATCCCAAACGTTTCGAGCCATTCGCGGGTCGCGGGAAGATCGAGGACGATCTTTGCACCTGAACAAACTACGATGATGGGCGTGCGGGCAAGTTCCGGTAGGTCAGCGGAAACGTCAGTGCGGTCGCCGCGGTGGACGCCGCCGATGCCGCCGGTCGAGAAGACCTTGATCCCTGCTTTGTGAGCGAGAAATGTCGTCGTCGCGACCGTCGTCGCACCGGTCAATTTGTGGCCGATCGTGATCGGCAGATCGCGTCGGGAGAGCTTCTTTACGTCCTTTGCGACCAACCGCTCGAAATGTTCGTCGCCGAGCCCGACGTTGACCTCACCGTCAAACACCGCTATCGTCGCCGGCGTCGCTCCGGCGTCGCGGATGATCGTCTCAAGCTTATAGGCTGTTTCGATGTTCTGCGGATAAGGAAGCCCATGCGAGATCACCGTCGACTCCAGCGCAACGACGGGCCTGCCGAAGTGTAGAGCTCCCGAAACTTCCTCGCTAAAGTTGAATTTCATTACACGGGTTTAGATGCGGGCTTGCCCGCGTTGGGATGGGCGGACAAGTCCGCCTCTAAACGCTTCGTCTATTACTTTACGAACTTCCCGATCCGATCGAGACGCGGGTGCGTAAGGCAGCCGTACCACTTGTCTGATGCACCGCGGTCGCATGACCAATAGACGAACATCGCCCGTCCGATCACTAGTTCACGAGGAACAAATCCCCAGCCGCGGCCGTCGTCACTGTCGTCGCGCGCATCGCCCATGCAGAAAAAGCTGTTCGGCGGCACGATCATCGGCTTTCCTTCCACAGCGAAGTTATATTGCCGCGTCGGTAGCTTTATACCAGCCCTGACGGCGTCCATCGTATCCTGATGATAGTAGACGCTCCATTTATCCTCAGGCTTTTGCTCCTCGAATTCTTTAGTCTCCAGCGCCGATACGTTGTCATCGGCATCACCAATGATGCGGTGCTCCGGCAAAAGCTGGTCGTTGATAAAGACTTGATTGTTCTTGAACTCAACCTTATCGCCGGGAAGTCCGATCACCCGTTTGACGTAATTAATTTGGTACGGAACAAGCGGCGGATTACGCATCTTGTCTGAATTATTGACCTTGTTCCCCGGATACTTGAACACGATAATGTCGCCGCGTTCGATGTCACGCATCGGCAGAAGCGGCAGCGGATTTCCGCCGGGGTTGAAGATGAACTTGTTGACAATCAGGTAATCGCCGATCAGGATCGTGTTCTGCATCGATCCGGTCGGCACGGTGACGGCCTGGAGAATGAAGGTCATCCCGAACAACGCCATCACGAGCGTGACCGTCAGCGATTCCAGATACTCGCGAAAGATAGACTTCGGCGGTCCCTTGAACTTTTTCTCTTCCGATTCCTCTGCCGCCTTCTTTTCTACGGTCTCTTTTTCACTCATAGATCACTATCGATTACGTCAATTTATCGCCATTCGTTTCGGCTATTAGCTTCAAAGCCTCGTTCGCCGCCATCATTTCGGCTGATTTTATCGAACGTCCGGTGCCGGTCGACGTGCCGTCGGCCCACGTTGCTTCGACAAAAAAGGTCCGGTCGTGCGGCTGACCTTCAGTTCGCAGCAGCGTATAGACCGGGGCCGTGAGTTTCTTAGCCTGTAGAGTTTCCTGAAGCAAAGTCTTGAAATCAAGTGACGATTTCGGCGTCACGGCACTCATCTCTTCCGCAAAGATCCGGGTGACAAGTTCTCTAGCCGCGATGTAGCCGCTGTCAAAGAAAACCGCCCCGATTATCGCTTCAAGCGTGTCGGCGAGTATCGCCGGCTTCTCGCGTCCGCCGGACTGCTCTTCGCCGCGTCCCATTCGCAGGAACGTGCCCAGGTCCATCGCCGACGCGATCCCGGCGAGCGTCGACATGCTCACCAGCCGATGCTTCATCAGTGTCAGATCGCCCTCGGCGGCGCCGGGATGCTTAGTGTAAAGCTGCTCGGCAATGACAAGCCCGAGAACCGAATCTCCCACAAACTCGAGCGATTCGTTCTCCGCCTCGCGCACTTTCGCGTCCGCTTCACCCTTTAGCTTTTCGTGTGCCCAAGACCGATGCGTGAGCGCTCTTTCGAGCAAGTCAGGCGTCTGAAACTTGTGTCCGAGCAATGTTTCCAGCGTGGCAAGGCTCATCTCGGGGCAAAGGTCAATTCTAAGTGTAACGGAAATAAAAAGAAAGCCGGGCAGTTTGCGGCCGCCCGGCACGATTTTTAGATCGAGTTATTCTGTCTTAGAGAGGTCGTTACGGCTTCTTTGCCGTCGTTCCTGCCTTCGGTACGGTTCCGGTTCCGTTGGCTGCTCCAACACCCGTACCGTTGCTAGCACCGACTCCGGTTCCGTTAGCTGCTCCAACGCCGTTGCCAGTGCCCGTCGTGGTCGTCGTCGCCGGCTCATCGCTCACCGGCTGGACCGTGGAGCTCGGGTCAGGAAGCGGCTTCGCGGTCGCGGCAGTTATCCATTCATTGAGCCCCGTGGGTTTTTCCGGGAAGCGATTCTTGTACATCTCTTGAAGGTCTGCGTACAACGCATCTTTGTACTTCTTTGCTTCGGGAGTATCATCCTTCGCAATCTTCCATCCGCGGCTAAGAGCGTCCATCGAACGCTCGAGGTATCCTTTAACAAGAGCCTCTTTGGCCTTGACCTGCACGTCTTTCGCCTTGATCTCACCGTCAAGTTTCGTGGCCACCGCCGGGTCGGAATTGGGGGGTAGCTTTTTGACCTGGTCAACAAGTGCGTTGTACTCAGCCGTGAGCGTCGCGTAGTCCTTGAGAATGTTCGCCGCCTCACCTCGGTAGTAATCGGAGATCGTTACGTAAACCGGAGCATAGTTCTTGAAGAACCCTGGAAGCTGCGTGACTTCGTAATACTGAGCCACTGCGGGCTTCTTATTATTGAGCCCATAATAGTTCAAAAAGCCCAAGGTATAAGCAAGCTGGCTAAGAGCTTCCTCTCTGTTACGTTCCCACTTCAAGAAACCGATCAACTCCTTACCATCCTTTGTCTGACGATCAAGCTTGCCTCCGCCTTTGATGTGATCGTAGACAGCCTTTGCATAGCCAAGTGATTCCGACGCGTACTTGCTTGGCGTCTTCGCTTGAACAGCTTTCGCCGTCTCACCAACGCCAGCCACGGCCATCACGAATTTAGCGCTCAGGTTTCCGGGCTGCTTGGCAACAATCTGCTTGCCGGCAGCGTAAATCTCGTCATAGTTATCGGCCGGGACGGCAGCGTCGAAGCGATCGGTGAAAGGCTTCAAGACAGCAAAATCCTCCATTTCCGTAACCAATTTCTCAAGGCGGGGAACATGACCCTTTACGAACTTAGCTTGTTCCACCCACGCTTCGCAGGCTCCCCACTTTTCGAGAAATTCTTTGCCGGCAGCGAGACCAGTTTTAATGGCTGGTAGGTCCTCAAGCCTCTTCTTTGGATAATTTGCGGTAAACGTCTCATACCGCGCGGTCGGCGTGTCGAGGTCGTCGCACACGTTTTGGGCGAACGCACCTGTCACGGCAATACCCGCAACGATAGCGGCCATGCTCAATGATCTAAAAATCGCTCTCATCTTCTTACTTCCTCCGACTGAATCTAGCTGTCCGAAAATCTGTTTGCAGGGCCCGGGAACTACACCTAATGCTCTGCGGAAACTCAGATGAAGCACCTAAAAAATTAGTTGCAACATTTCAGAATTTCTATTCGCGGTTACGAATGGTATTTGTCTGGGGCCGCCGAAAATCTTCGGAAGCATAAATCATCACGTATGGGTAGCATTCTGTCAAGGAAAACCGCTCGTTTGGCAATGAAAAAGGCACTGTCCGTTCGTCCCTAGGGACGAGAAGCAGTGCCTGACAGTGAACGAGTTTCGTACGCTTAATTCTTTACGACGCGGTCGCGGGTTTTGGCCGCCTTTTCCTTGTCAAACTGGATAACCACCGGCGGAAAATTGGTCGGCTTGCTCTGAGTGGTCTTCTGGATCAGCTTCTTCGGCTCATCGGTCCGCTTGGCGGCAGAACCGGCGACGATCACCGAACGTGATGCGTCCCCTTCCGTTGCCGCGTCATCATCCTCTTCCTCGGCATCAGAAGCAGCAATATTCTCGGCGTTCGGATTCGTCGGATGCAGGCTCTTCAAAGCGACGTATTTCTCGTTATTCCGCCTTAATCTAGGGGCCAACGCCCGATAAACATTGCCCGCAACGGCTGCCGCATACTTTCCGCGTTCCGATTCGCCTCGCATTATCACAACGACCGAATACTGCGGATCCTCCACCGGTGCGACCGACGCGAACAGGCCGATCCACGTGCCCTTGAAGATGCACGATCCGGTCTTGCCGGCGACGCCCATACCCGGCTCGATCCCGCGTCGGGCAGTTCCATACTCAGCCGCTCCGATCATTCCCGGTAGAACGCCCTGAACCGTGCGATATGGAACCTTGATCTCATCGCGAAACTTTGGCTTGAACGAGGCCTTCTGCTGACTGGGCTTTACGATCTGCGGGACGACCTTTTTGCCGTCGTTCGCGATCGCCGAGACCATCACAGCAAGCTGCAGAGGCGTTACTTCAAAATCATCACCGTGCGAATAGATACGCGGATTGCGGTTGCCGAACGGAAGTTTGCCCGGCGTTTCGCCATCAGCATTGATGCCCGTCCGCTCGCCAAGTCCAAGCGTCTTCGCGTATCCGATCATCTTCTCGTTGCCGAAATTCACACCGGCACGCTGAAAATAAGGATTGCTCGACCGTGCCAAAGCCCAATCGAGGTCCTGACCGGACGTCGAGGCACCGATCCCGCCTTCTTCATTGATCACACCTTCACTGATGCCGCCGACGGCGGTAACAAGCTTGATCGTCGAGCACGGCTTGAAGCTGTTCTTGATCGCCCAATCCTGGTTGACCATTGTGACGACCTTGCCGGTCTTGGCTTCCATCACCACCACGGTTCCGGCATGGCTGCCAAGTGCGCTAACGGCCGCTTGGCGAATAGTTAGATCTTCGCCCTCTGTGTTGTCGTTAAGAATATTCTCAGCCGTCTGATTCTTGAGTCCGCGTTCAAATGCGAGCCTGCGTTCGCGGGCGATCCGGATCGCTTCCTGTCGCCTTCGCTCGGCCGCGATCGCTTCCTGGCGGCGCCTCTCCTCAGCAGCCTTGCGCGCAGCCTCTGCCCGTTTTTCCTTCGCCGTCATTTTCTTGTCCGGCTTTTTGGAGTTCTTCGATTTGGGATCGTTCTTCGCGGTTTGCTTCGAGTTTTTGGAATTCTTTGCGTCGCGAGCGGCTTCCCGCTTTGACTTCGCGGTCGCTTTTTTAGGGTCAACCTTCGTGGACTTCTTGGCTACAGTAACTTTGTTGTTCGATTTCTTGGCATCCTTCGTGGACGCGGTGGTCTTCTTAGCAACTGTCTTCTTCGCTGGTGTGGATGCTGCTTTCTTTTTTGTCTGAGCTTGGGTACCGACGGTGAGCAGGAGTGCTGCGAAAAGTGCGGTGATACACGTTTTCGCAAAACGCGTTTCGGGTAGGAAAAACTTCATTCTTTACCTCAGCCTTGACTAGATTTTTGGTGAACGAGGAGACCTTAGGAGCGGAGGCGGTAAAAACTACAACCGCTCGGCTTTTGTACAAAAGCTAAACGTGAATATAACATTGAGTATTCTTAAGCGCAAGCTTAACTGATCCAACCTATAAATTTTTCTTACAATGGAGTTTTTCCGCACATTTCGAGGCAGATTGTTGCTGATCTTTGCATTTCTGATCCTCGCAACGCTGGGAGTTCAGTACTATCTGAACCTCTATATGCAGAGCCAGAACGACGTTCGGCGGGAATTGCACGATAATGCCCTGCTCGCGGGACTGCGTCTGGGGGTCAGCGGGATCTCGTCCGGCGAGTATATGACCGATATGATCGCCCAACCCGGCCAAGTCTATTTGGACGGTGCCTCCAGCGAGCGTGTCAGCGACGTTATTATCGTTAACAATTTGTGGCAGGTAACAGACAGCCTGAATTCGGATCGGCTGCCGACCCAAGTCAACGGCGTCTCTCAATATAAGAAGCTCTCGGAGCTTACAGGTCTGCCTCCCTTAACCAAGGGCACTACACTAGGTGACGATCTTGATAACTTCCCCAATCGCCCGGCCGACGAAAGCTCGTCGCGCGAAGAGGAGGCCCACGCGATCCCGGTTCAAACCAGCGACGGGCGGTATTACGTGATGGTGTTGCTGCGGAATGAGGGGGATGCGGCGATGAGGGCCGCTCAGCCGCTGCTTGCTACTCTGGGCATCCTACTTATCTCCACGCTCGTCACGATCGTGCTGGTCTGGCGTTTCACGCGACCGATCGCGAATCTCTCGAACGCCGCCCGCGAGGTAGCAGCCGGAAACCTCTCGGTCCGCGTTCCCGAACGCGACAGCTACGACGAGATGGGCCAACTCGCCCGCAATTTCAACGAAATGGCCGGCGAGCTCGAAAAGACCCGTGAACTCGAGGCCCAGCTTCAACAAGCCGAAAAGAGCGCGGTCATCGGACGGCTCGGGTCGGCGATCGCCCACGAGATCCGCAACCCGCTGAACTACATCAACCTGACGCTCGATCATCTGCGGTCGAAATTCGCACCCGAGGACGAAGAGCAACGAGCCACGTTCATAAAGCTCACCCTGCAGCTAAAGGACGAGGTCGCCCGGATCAATGCACAGATCTCGGACTTCTTGAATTATTCGCGTCCGGCAAACGTAAACCTACGTCCGATCGACGCACGTGAGGTTGTCGAAGATTCGTTGCGGATAGTCGAAGCTCAGGCCGCCGAGAACGACATCAAGATCGCCGTCGTCGAGCACGAGGACGTTCCGCAGATCATGGGCGACCCCGAATTCCTTCGCTCGGTCTTCAACAATCTGTTCATTAACGCGGTCCAATCCATGGGCAGCGATGGCGGAAAACTGGCCGTCAAGATCTCGCCCGACGAGGGCTTCGTGCTTTTCGAGGTCTCGGACACGGGCACAGGCATTCCGCCCGAAAACCTCACAAAGGTCTTCGAGCCCTACTTCTCCACAAAAGAAACAGGCACCGGATTAGGCCTCGCCATCGTCCAAAAGATCGTCGATCTTCACAACGGCACGATCGGCGTGGAATCGACCGAGGGCGAGGGAACGAAGTTTACGGTACGATTACCTGTATCGGTGATGAGTGATAAGTGATGAGTGAAAAGAAATTGTTCTGCTCATCACTCATTACTCATCACTCATCACTAGAACAATGGCAAGAAAATCGATACTCGTCGTTGATGACGAGAAGAATCAAAGGGAAATCTTAGAGACGATCCTCTCGAGCGAGGGTTACGACGTAACGACGGCGAGTTCCGGCGAGGCGGCGATGAAGTTCGTCCAAACGCGGCGATTCGACCTCGTGCTGACCGACCTCAAGATGACCGGCATGTCCGGTCTAGACCTGCTCAAGGAACTTACCAACTTCGACAAGTCGATCATCGTCATCCTGCTCACCGCCCACGGATCGGTCGATTCGGCGGTCGATGCTCTGCGGCTCGGAGCATTCGATTATCTTCAAAAGCCGTATGACCAGGCGAAGCTGCTCGAAACAGTTTCCCGCTCGCTCAACAAACTCTCCGCGCTCGACACCGAGATCGTTTCCGTGTCCCCCGAGATGGACAAGGTCAAGAAGTTGATCCTGAAGATCGCCAAGTCCAACTCGACCGTACTCATCCGCGGCGAGAGCGGAACCGGCAAAGAACTCATCGCCCGTTCGATCCATATGAATTCCCTGCGTGCGAGCAACACGTTCCAGGCAGTGAACTGTGCGGCGATCAATGAGAATCTCCTCGAATCAGAACTCTTCGGCCATGAGAAGGGATCATTCACCGGAGCTGTCGGCGAGAAGAAAGGACTGTTCGAGATCGCCGATGGCGGCACGCTCTTTCTCGACGAGATCGGTGAACTTGATATCGCACTCCAGGCGAAACTGCTTCGGGCATTGCAGGAACGCGAGATCCGGCGCGTCGGCGGAATAAAGGAGATCCCGGTCGATGTCCGCGTCCTCGCCGCGACAAACCGCGACCTTCTGAAGATGACAGAAGAGAAGCGTTTCCGTGAAGATCTCTACTATCGCTTGAACGTTCTCTCCATCGAGATCCCGCCCCTGCGCGAACGCACAACTGATCTTCCAGTGCTGATCGATTACTTCGTCAAAAAACACACCCGCGGAACCGCCCGCGAGATCAAGATTGAGCCGAACGCGAAAAAGCTGATCAACGATTACCACTATCCCGGCAATGTCCGCCAGCTCGAATCAGCGATCGAACGGGCGATCCTGCTTAGCGAGAATGACACGATCACGGTCGATGACCTGCCGCCCGAAATGTCACAAGGCTCGCGTCCCGCCGTGGTCGGCGGCGACCTCACGAATTTCAAACTTCCCGCGGAGGGCGTCAATTTCGAAGACGTCGAACGCAGCCTGATAATGCAGGCCATGGACCGAACCGACAACAACATCACCAAGTCCGCCAAACTACTCGGCTTGACCTTCCGCACGCTCCAATATCGCCTCGAAAAGTTCGGATTTAAGAAGGACGGCGACGGCATCGGTGAGGAAGGCGAAGAATAGGCAGAGTCGTGCTAGAATCGCCGTGCCTATGAGACTCGGCTATAAATCTTCCTGGCTGTTGTTGCTGCTTGTCGTAGCGGTTTCGTTCGCGTTCATTTTCATTCCGGTTTATCTGATTCAGCCGTTCGCTCCGCAAACCGAGCGGTCAGTCGCGATCTCTTACTTCCTAAAGACTTGGTCGCCGATCGCTACGCTGCTGATCGCCCTAGGTGTGCTCGGACTCGCGTTCGCGGCCTGGAAAAATTCGAAACGGTGGTATTCGAAAGTCCCGCTGGTTCTGCCGATCCTTCTCGCACTCCTGTTCGCATGGTTTGCCCGACAGAATCATTTCGAGTGGATGTTCAATCCGCTTGCCTCGTCCGACTTTGCCAAGGCCGCCGATGTCGATTTCGTCAAGGACGACGAGATGGTGCTGGCGGTGAAGATCAACGGCGACGCGGTCGCGTATCCGGTGAGCCTGATGGCGTATCATCACATCGCTCAGGACGTCGTAGGCGGCACGCCGATCACGGCAACTTACTGAACGCTTTGCCACACGGGCGTGGTGTGGCAGTCCGTCGTGAACGGGCGAACACTCAAATTCAAACTAGCGGGCATCAACAATCAAAACTTCATCATGCGTGACGAAGAGACCGGCTCGTGGTGGCAGCAGATCAGCGGCGGGGCGATCCAGGGATCAATGAAAGGCAGTCAGCTAGTTTCTGTCGAGACGGATGAGATTACTTTCGGCACCTGGAAACGAGAGAATCCCGAAGGCCGCGTACTTCGCCCCGATGCCAAGATCAGCGTCGAGAATTACGATCCAAACTGGGAACCCGAAGTCGCCCGGATGCCTGTAAGGGTTGCTACCAAACTCGATGAAACGCTCGAGCCGCGAACGCTGATCGTCGGCATCTCGA